>PWLT01000245.1 GCA_003558415.1 Hyphomicrobiales bacterium | reverse complement strand
GCCACGACTTTCTACCCAATGCGATGCCTCTGAGGGCGCGCTCGGCGGCATTGTTGGTCAGGCAGATGCACCCATCATCGAGGAAAGCGGTGAAGGCATCCCATCGGTCGCCCTTGGGCGGAATCAGATAGTCGATGGCCTTGGCAACGCTGTTGTGTTTCGACATCCGGGCGCGCTCATCCAGCAGCCAGGTGTGCAGTTCCTCGACCAGCGGTCGGGATCGCTCCTGCCGCACGGCATGACGGGTATCCGCGCCCGTGCCATTGATCTCGCGCTCGATATCGAAGATCGCATCGATCCGTTTCACGGCTTCCAGCGCGACCGGTGAGATGTCATGCGCTGGCTTGTTGTTGCGCACGTTCCCCGCGATATCAGCCAACTCGAAGAACTTGCGCCGTGCGTGGCTCCAGCAGAGCGCGCTACGCGCAGGCCCCGGGCTGCGGTCGGCCAGATAGAGATCGTTATAGCCACTATAGGCGTCGGACTGCAAAGCGCCCTGCCACCCTGCAAGATGCTTGTTCGGGTGGATCATCTGGCGGTCACGGGAGAACTTGAACAGGGCGGCAGGTGGCGCGCTGCCACCCCATGGCCGGTCATCGCGCACATAGGTCCAGAGCCGCGCTGTCTTTGTGCCCCCGCGGGCCAGAAGCGGCACCGTCGTGTCATCGCCATGCAGGCGCGCCGCTGCCAGAACATGGGTCTCGATCAACTCATGGATCGGGCTCAGCGCCACGCAGGCATGGCCGATCAGATCAGCCAGGGTGGACAGGCTGAGGTCAATTCCTTCGCGCGCAATGCGCTCGGATTGGCGGTTCAGCGGCTGATGTTGGCCATATTTGTCGAAGGCCACCATCGCGATCAACTGCGGTCCGGCCCAACCACGGGGAATGGTGTGGAATGGCGCTGGCGGCTGGCTGATCTTCTCGCAACACCGGCAGGTGAACTTCTCGCGGACCGTCTGGATCACCTTCCACTGGCGCGGGATGACCTCCAGCGTCTCGGTGATGTCCTCGCCCATCTTCACGATGCGGTCTGAACCACAGCAGGTGCAGTTGGTCGGGGCCTCGGTCACCACACGCTCGCGCGGCAGATGCTCGGGGAAGGGTTTGCGCACAGGCTTGCGCCGCGTGAAGGCGCGCACGGTGCTGGTCTTGTCCTGCGCCGCCTGTTCAGCGGCCAGCGTATCCTCGGTCGCCGTGGCTTCCAGTTCTTCGAGCTGCAATTCCAGCTGATCGATCAGCCGCGCGCGGCGCTCGGAGGAGATGCCGTATTTGTCACGGCGCAGCTTGGCGATCTCCAGCTTCAATTCCTGAATCATCGCTTCCGTGCAGGATGCCAGGGCGCGCGCCTGCGCCAGATCGCGTTCGGCGGCCTGCGCACGGGCTGTTTGCGCGGCCAATTCAGCGCGCAATCTGGCAATCTCGGAAGCGGCATCTGACATGGCAGAGGACTACCACAGATGCGCTGGATCGCCAATAAAAACAGGCGTTTCAGTAGAGATTATCCAGCCTTTGCAGGCCTTTGCGTCCAACGCGGATTGCGCCAATCGATCCCTTCGAGAAGATAGCCGAGCTGTGCAGCCGATATCGGAACGGCCGTCCCATCCTGACTTACAGGCCAGATGAACTTTCCCGCCTCAAGCCGCTTCACATACAAAGACATGCCGACCCCGTCATGCCAGAGCAGTTTCACCAGATCGCCTTTGCGGCCCCGGAAGCAGAAGATTTCGCCCCCATGTGGGTCACGGCCAAGTCCCTGCTGCACCGCCAGCGCCAGAGTGTTCATGCCCCGGCGCATATCCGTCACTCCGCCCGCGATCCAGACTTTCGTGCCAGCGGGAAACGCTATCATGACGGATCCAGCGCCTGCACAAGGCGCGTCAGAACCGCAGGGTCGATCATCGCCGCGACCGAAAGGCGCCTGCCGTTCAGAAGCGTGATCTCCGCCCGCTCGATCGAGGTCGGCACAGGCTCCGGCTCTGGCGCAGGTGGTTTCGCCGGGGCTTCAGGGGGCGCGAGTGTCACCGGCATGAACCGCAACGGCGCAGCACCGCCCGACAACGCGCCATCGCGATACTGACGCCTCCAGCGCACAAGCAGGGTTCGGCCAATATCATGGCGACGCGCCGTCTCGGACATGCTCCCACGCGGGCCGAAACTCTCTTCAACGATGCGAACCTTCTGCGCATCCGTCCAGCGCCGTCGGCGACCGGTATCGGTGACAGAGAGGATCTCGACTTCGGGTCTGTATCTATGGTCGGACATAACGTCGGACCTAAGCGGAAATCTTCAGATCAAAAAGACGGCCCTCGGCGAAGGCTTACCATCATCGATCCCCCCTGCGCAGCGCAGCTGCCGGCCATTACCCAGCACCACCGTGATCTCCGCCGCCGTCCCGCCAGGCTCTGTCACAGCTTCCGCCTCCTGCGCCGCCGCCATTTCCACCGGCAGGAACACAGGCGCCTCATCCGCCGGCCAAAGTTCCTTGCGCCGCAGTTCATGCCGCCACTGATAAATGTGCTGGCGCGTCACGTCACGTCGCCGCGCGACATCCGAAACCGTCCAGCCATTCATCCCGACCTCGCCGAGGATCGCCAGCTTGGCCTCATTCGTCCAGCGCCGCCGACGCTCCATCCCCAGCACCACACCGTCCCGCACGACAACCTCCGCCCGATACGACGTCGGTAACGACGCCAATAACGACATAATCTATGAAACCACGCTCAACCCGCGAAGGCGGCGGCAATCGGGATGGGGTGGTTGCCGTCCTCCCCAGACGGCATCGCGATGTGCCAAGGTCGTGTAGCTGAAGACACGAAACGGAGAGGACGGCAAATGAAGGATACGATGATCGGCGTGGATCTTGCAAAGAATGTGTTCCAGCTGCACGCGGCCTCGATGACCGGGCATCTGAAATACCGCAAGAAGCTGACGCGGGCGCAATTTCCGAGGTTTATAGCGGACCAGCTTCCGTCCGTAGTGGTGATGGAGGCTTGCGCCAGCGCTTCGTATTGGGCCCGGGAACTGACGAAGCTCGGCCATGAGGTGAGGTTGATCGCGCCACAATACGTCCGGCCCTTTGTGAAGCGGCAGAAGAACGACGCGGCCGACGCGGAAGCGATCGTGATTGCGGCGCAGCGCCCGGAGATGCGCTTCGTCCCGCCGAAATCCGAGGAGCAGCAGGCCCGCGCCGCGCTGTTCCGCGCCCGCGAACGTCTCGTCCATCAGCGCACGGAGCTTGTGAACGCCCTCCGCGGGTTGCTTTACGAGTTCGGGCATACCATCCCTCAGGGCATCCGTCATCTCAAGGCCATCGAGGCCATAGTCGGGGACTCCGCCGCGTCCTTGCCGGAACTCGTCCGCGACGAATGCAAGGACCTGCTGCTTCAAATATCCGAAAAGACCACCCGCATCGAGGCGCGGACAAAAACCGCCAGGAAGCTCGCAGAGACCACGGGCACCTCGCGCCGTCTCCAGACGATGCCCGGCGTCGGCCCGATGACCGCGCTTGCCGTCGAGGCTTTTGCGCCGGACATGGAAGGCTTTCGGCGCGGCCGCGATTTCGCTGCTTGGCTGGGTCTCGTTCCGCGGCAGCATTCCTCG
>PWLT01000179.1 GCA_003558415.1 Hyphomicrobiales bacterium | reverse complement strand
GGGCCGCAAGCGGCCCGGGCGGGGCGAAACCAATCAAACGCGACACGCCCTAAGCGCCAATGGCCGTCCCACGCCCGCCGCAATGTCGTTTCCGGCGTTGAGTCGGAAATCATCACCAATGGGAGTCCCTCGGACGCGTTAGCCTGAGCGCAATTCGACACGAGGTGGGACGGAAGTTCATGGCGCGTCAGGTCACGCTACACGAATGCCCCTCTCAGCCGGAGATCACCCGATCGGCAGCCCAGCTGTTTCGCGCCATGTCATGGATTTCCGCGATCACCTCATCATCGACCGTCGTCGTACCCGATTGGGGGAGCCCGTCATCGTGGAAGATATAGAGCCGCGATGCGAACGCGCCGAACGGGAGGGAGCCTTCACCGAGCCGCTCGCCATTGCCGCTGGTCGAGACCACGATCCCCTGCCCCCAATCCTGGCCGCTGTCATTGTTGGGATTGAAGAAATACACCCGCATCGCGCCCGCCTGATCGAGCGCGACACGGATGATCGAAATCGCGTGCCACCCGACAAAACTGCCTGCGCTGTCGGTGACGGCGATGCCGGCGGGCTGGGGATGGATAACGGGCTCGTTGCCGTTGTGAAGGGGGTGATAGGCGCCGTGGAACGCCCGCAGAAAGGCGTGATGGTCGCGCAGCATGCCGGTACTCACATCAACGGCGATGTGAAATTCCCGCCCGACCCACCATCCGTGAAGCTCGGGGTTGATCCATTTGTGCGGATCCTCGCCCCGGTCGGCAACGCGCCGCCCCATCTCGGCATAGATGCGGTCCAGATGGGGCACCAGAAGCACCGAAACCGGGTCCGCATCGAGCGGCGTATGCGAGGCCAGACCTGCGGCCAGCTGGCTGGAATCGAGCGGCTGGCCCTCGAAATGCATCGTGACGCGGTCGCTGCTCGTCGCCTGGGCGAGAAGCCAGAGCAGGTAATCGGGGTCGTTGAGCGCCCACATCGACAGCGCGCGCGCCGCCTGGCAGGTCGGGTTGTTGCCCTGCCCGATGCCAAGCGGCTGACCCAGCAGCATCATGACACCGGCGACAAGCATCTGCCGGGGCGTGACCGCGGTGCCGAATGCGGTGGTGAGGAGGTTCTCGCAGGCCGGGCTGAGCGTCGCGCCCATAAGCCGCCAGAGCGACGGCGCGATCGGGGGCGAATAGAGGATGCCGCGCTCGAGCATCAACGCGATGCCGAGCACCGCCTGCCCGCTGCCGGGGCGCACGCATTCCTCGATCAGGGCATGAACGAGCGGCTGATAGCAACGCAGCGAATCGAGCCCGGTGCTGGAGAGCCCCAGCGCATCGGGAAGAAGCTGGGTGTTGCCCGACTCGAGGATGAATCCCAGCAGCCCGGCGTGATAATCCGAGACAAGGCCGGTATCGTGCATCGCACGCGCCATGCCCGACGCCTCGGACTGGAGCGTTCCAACATCGGCGGCAGCCAGCCTTTCGCGATAGGTCTCCAGCCCGGGATCTTCGCGGCACAGGTTGGTCGGGCCGAAAAGCGCACTGATCAGCCGATCCGCGCCGAGCCGCGCCTCGCCCAGGCCATTGCCGCCCTCGTCGAGCGCCACCGCGATCTGCAGGATCATAGACTTGACGTGATTTACCTGCAGCGGCCGTTGCGCGAGGATGCGCCAGACCTCGTCGACCAGACGGCCCAGTATGCCCTCGGTGCCGATCTGATCCATGATGCGCGCCAGCAGCCGGTCGACACCGGCCGCCAGCGCACCGCCGCTCTGACGCGCGGCCTCGGAGGCGCTGCCCATGACGCGATCAAGGTTGAGCGCGAGCACCTGGGTGAGGAAATGGCGCGCATGTTCGGGCGGCAGGCCGTGGATGGCGTGCTCGCCCTTCACCACCGAAAGCAGCCGCAGCAGGCTGAGACATTCCAGCACGATGGTGCGCGGCTCTGCCGTGGCCAGCGTATTGCC
Organism: Hyphomicrobiales bacterium; assembly: GCA_003558415.1. GTDB lineage: Bacteria > Pseudomonadota > Alphaproteobacteria > Rhodobacterales > Rhodobacteraceae > Alkalilacustris. The sequence continues at coordinate 1,658 of PWLT01000179.1, read as the reverse complement.
CACGAGCCCCGGCAACAGGGCCGCGGGTACCGCCCAGTCCGTGCCCGCGAAGATGCCGGCCGCATCCAGACGGGCGGCGCGGGCCTGCAGCGGCGAGAGCCCCTCGGGGTGTTCGAGCAGCCGCCGCGCGCTGTCGAGCACGCGGCCCTGATAGGATATCTTGGCGAAGGCGGACGCCGCATCGAGTTGCCCGACCATATGATCGAAGCGATCCAGGAGTTGCTCGATCGAAGGCGCCTGATCTGTCATCATGATACTGCCGGGGTCACTCTGCGAAGCCTCGCATCCAAGCGCGTCACAAGGGGCAAGGCGGACGGCCCGAGCCTCCCCCGCCCGGGCCGGGATTGCAAGCGGCGAAGTCCTGCAGCGCGACGATTACCACAATTCGTGGCATCGAGGCGCCAGCACACTTGATGTGCCTTCAGACATAGTAGTCGAGCTCTTCCTGCGCCTTTAGCAGATCGCGCATGCGATGTGCATCCTCGCCGAAGAAATAGACCAGCCCCCAATGCGTGCCGAAGGCGGTGCGCTTGGTCACCTTCTGCTCCATCGGCGGGGCGAGTTCGTGGAACTCGAAATAGGGGTCGTTCTCGACCTCTTCGGGGATCTTCAACTCGCTCACAACGCGCCGGCGTGGATAGACGCCGAAGCAGCCGGCATGACCGCTCGCACCCTTGACCGGCTCGGGGAAGAACGCATCCAGTTCTTCCTGCGTGCTCTTGGGATCAAAGGCGAGCACCAGCGCCTGATAGGCATTGAAGCCGTAGGCGCGCTCCATAAGCTCGAATGCGTTGAAGCCCGGCGGGCGATAGGCGACCTCGCCGAAATACATCGTCCCGTCATTGGTGACGAAGTATTCGGGGTGGATGAAGCCGAAATCGATATCGAAGACCTCGATCAGCTTCTCGATCTGTTCGGTGATCTTGCCGCGCCATTTCTCCAGCTCGGGCGTGGCGGGCACGAAGACCGAATAGCCGAGTGTCACATATTCCGAGATGTTGAGGAACTGGATCTTGCGGTCCTTGATCCAGGCCTCGACCGCGAATTCCCAGCCGTCGAGATGGCTTTCCATCAGCGCGGGGAACTCGTCGTCGGAAATCGTGGCCACATCATCGGCCGTGCGGATCACCCGGTGGCCCAGGCATCCGGCCTTGTCGAAGGCCTTGAAATGGATCGGGTCGTTCGGGTCGCCATCGAGCTTGAGCAGGGTCTGGTTGACCCGCTTGAGAAAGCGGATCACGTCCGCCTGATCCATCGCTTCCTCGAAGATGCCGACGCGGATGCCGCCGAGCTGCGCACGCCGCTTCATCAGCGACTTGTCACGAAACAGCATCGACTGGCCAAGCAGGCGCGGATTGTCCAGCAGCACCGAGTTCACGGCCCCTGCCCATTCCACGGTCTCCTCGAAGAGCGGAATCGCGACATCCACGCCCATCTCGCGCAGCTGCGTCGCAAGCTCGAAGGAGCGCTCGTTGAGGCGCTCGAAATCCCAGCTCACGAAGGGGATGTCATGCGCGCTGGCATACTCTTCCGCCCAGTTGGGCGCGACGATCACATAGCGGCGGTCGAACCGCTCCAGCGCGTCGATGCAGCGCAGGCTCCAGCCCAGAACTGCGACGAAACCTTTGTTGGGATCCTTCTCGGACATTTGCGCTCCC
>PWLT01000403.1 GCA_003558415.1 Hyphomicrobiales bacterium | reverse complement strand
CGGCGCGCTCCAGCACCGGAAAGCGGCGATAGGCGAAGGCCACCGAATCCTCGATCTTGTCGAACTGGTCGGGCAGCAGCTCGTGCCCGAACTCCCAGGGCGTGCCGCCCACCGCCCAGGGCTCGCAGGGCTGCTCGTAGAAGCCGATGCACAGGCCACGGCCCTCCTGACGCAGATAACTCTCGCCGCCAGGATCCATCACATGGGGAAATTCCTCGGCGCGGTTCGCGATCTCGAGGATCTCGTCGGTGACCAGATATTGATGCGCCATAGGCTGGGCGGGCAGCCACAGCCCCGCCATGGCGGCGACCTCGCGCGCCCAGAGCCCGGCGGCATTGACCAGATGCTCGGCGATGATGGTGCCCTTCTCGGTCACCACCTCCCAGGTGCCGTCGGGGCGCGGGTTGGTCTCCAGCACGCGGTTGTGCAGCACGATCTCGGCGCCGCCCATGCGCGCGGCCTTCGCATAGGCCTGGGTGGTGCCCGAGGGGTCGAGATGCCCGTCCAGCGGGTCGTAGAGCGCACCGATCAGCCCTTCGGTATTGACCATCCCGTCGGTCAGTTGCGCGACCTCGGCGGGGGGGAGGATATGGGTGTCGAGCCCCATGTAGCGGTGCTTGGCGCGCTCGGCCTTGAGCATGTCGAAGCGCTCGCGCGTGTCGGCCAGCGTGATACCGCCGACATGATGGAGCCCGCAATTCAGCCCCGTCAGTTCCTCGAGTTCCCGATAGAGCCGGATCGTGTAGCCCTGCAGCGCCGCCATGATCGTGTCGCCGTTGAGCGTGTGGAACCCGCCCGCGGCATGCCATGTGGAGCCCGAGGTCAGCTCCGAGCGCTCCACCAGCATCACCTCGGACCAGCCGAGCTTGGTCAGGTGATAAAGGACCGAACAACCGACGACGCCGCCGCCGATGACCAATGCACGGGTATGAGTCTTCATCGGATGCTTCCCTCACCGGCTTCCATCGGCTCGAAACTGAAGCCCCGCCACAGGGCCGGCATGTCGGAAAACGACAGCCCATGTCGCGGCTCGTCCCATAGCTGCATCGGCATGGCGCAGGCGACATCCCCGGCGAGAAAGGAATGCAGGCTTCTTCTTCGGCGAAATATCCCCGCCGGAGGCCGCCGCCCCGCAAGGGGCGGCAGGCAGGGATCTCAGGCCGCGCCAGCGGCCTTCCGTAAGAACACGGTGCGCGGCCCGGCTCAGCGTTCGGGGATCAGGCCGCGCGGGCTGAAGCGCATCACCAGCAGCATCGCCAGCCCCATTGTCAGCAGCCGCGTATGCGCGGCATTCGAGAGCAGATGCGCGCGCAGGTCGCTGTCATCGCCCATCCAGACGGTGGTCACATCGATCAGCCAGCGCCCGGCCGGTTCGACCTGCACCCACAGGAACCAGATCACCATGCCGCCCAGCACCGCGCCCCAGTTGTTGCCCGAGCCGCCCACGATCACCATCACCCAGATCAGGAAGGTGAAGCGCAGCGGCTCATAGGTGCCCGGGTTGAGCTGACCGTCGAGCGTGACCATCATCGCGCCGGCGAGCCCGCACACGGCCGAGCCGAGGATGAAGATGTTCAGATGCCGGCGCGTGACATCCTTGCCCATGGCGCGTGCCGCGGTCTCGTTGTCGCGAATGGCGCGCATCATCCGCCCCCAGGGGGAGTTGAGCGCCTTCTCGGCGAGCCAAATCAGGATCGCGAGCACGATCAGGAACAGCACCGTGTAACTCGCCTGCGAGACGATCGAGGAGAGCGTGGTTGCCGGCATGTCGAAGCGTTCCGCCAGATCCGTGAACCACTCCTGACGGCGCAGCTCGGCCGGGCTGGCCACCGGGCGCGGCAGGCCGGTGACGTTGCGCACGCCGCGGGTCAGCCAGCCCTCGTTCTTGAGGATCGCGATGATGATTTCCGAGATTCCCAGCGTCGCGATGGCCAGATAGTCCGAGCGCAGCCCAAGTGCCACCTTGCCGATCAGCCAGGCTGCCCCGGCCGCCATCACCGCGCCCACCGGCCAGGAGAGCAGCACCGGCAGCCCCAGCCCGCCCAGATACCCCTCGGTCGCCGGGTTCACGCGCTCGATGGCGTTGACGGCGGGGACGAAGACCGCGCGGTTGATGATGAAGCCCACCAGCAGCGTGGCGATCAGTGCGGCCACGCGCGCGCGCCCGGGGCGCATCCGCTGCCACACCACCATCGCCGCGAAGATCGTCGCCGCGCCGATCATCAGCCCCAGGATGGCGCCGAAGGCGCCTGCGCTCCAGGCCTCCGTCACCGGGGGCATCGAGATCAGGACCACCGCGAGCCCGCCGATCGCCGTGAAGCCCATCACGCCCACGTTGAACAGCCCCGCATAGCCCCATTGCATGTTCACGCCCAGCGCCATGATGGCCGAGATCAGCCCCATGTTGATGATGGTCAGCGCCAGCGGCCAGCTCTGGTACATGCCGACCATGATCAGCACGATCGCGAAGGCCCCGTAGAGCCCGACATTGCGCCAGTTGATCGTCATATCACTTTCCCCCGGAACAGGCCCGTCGGGCGGAAAATCAGCACAAGCACCAGGAGCGCGAAGGACACCGCGAACTTGTAATCGACCGAGAGCAGTTGCACGAGCCCGTCGGGCATCCATTCGGCCGGCAGCAGATAGCCCAGCACCCGGCGCCAGGCATAGGTGATCGTCATCTCGGCGAATGCGATGATGTAGCCCCCCGCGATGGCGCCCAACGGGTTGCCCAGCCCGCCCACGATGGCCGAGGCGAAGATCGGCAGCAGGAGCTGGAAATAGGTGAAGGGCCGGAAACCCTTGTCGAGCCCGTAGAGGACGCCCGCCATGGTGGCGAGGAACGCCGCGAGAATCCATGTGACCATCACCACACGGTCGGGGTTGATGCCCGAGAGCAGCGCCAGATCCTCATTGTCGGAATAGGCGCGCATCGACTTGCCGGTGCGCGTGCGGTTGAGAAACCAGAACAGCGCAAACATGATCACCAGCGCCAGGATGATGGTCAGGAACTGCGATGTCCGCAGCGCCAACCCCTCCTCGAGTCCCGACCAGGCGCGGAACTCCTGCACCGAGAAGATGAACCGGCCACCATCCGAGAAATACTGCTCACCCGGGCCGATGATCAGCCGCACGATCCCGTTGGTGACGAACATCACCCCAACCGAGACCATCACCAGAACCACCGGCTTGACCCGTTGCTTGCGGTAGAAGCTGAACACTAGCCGGTCGACGGCGAGCAGATAGAGGATTGTCGCCACGACCCCCACGGGGATCGCCAGAAGCGCGCTGGGCAGCACGCCCAGTCCGATTCCGGCGGCCTGCAGAACCCATGTGGCCAGGATCGTCCACATGGTGCCGAAGGCCATGATATCGCCATGCGCGATATTGGCAAAGCGCAGGATGCCGTAGATGAGCGTCACGCCCAGCGCGCCGAGTGCAAGCTGGCTGCCATAGGCGAGGGCGGGGATGATGACGAAATTCGTCACGACGACGAGGGCACTGATCGGGTCCATCGATTACCCTCCGAGGAACGAGCGGCGCACTTCCGGATCGGCCAGAAGCGCCTCGCCTGTATCTGTGAAACGGTTGCGGCCCTGCACCAGCACAT
>PWLT01000188.1 GCA_003558415.1 Hyphomicrobiales bacterium | reverse complement strand
TGGTGCGGTCATCACACGACCGCAGAACCGCTCCTCGTGATCCTCCATGCGGGTTATGCCTTCGTCCCGCTCGGCGCGCTCGCGCTCGGGGCGGCGATCCTGCGGCCGGATCTGATCCTGCCGTCCTCGGCGCAGCATCTGTGGATGATCGGCGCCATCGGGGTGATGACGCTCGCGGTGATGACGCGGGCGACGCTGGGCCACACGGACCGGCCGCTGACGGCGGGGGCGGGGACGGTGGCGATCTATCTGCTCGTGATCCTCGCGGCGCTTGCACGGATCGTGGCCGGGGTGCTGCCCGGCGAGGCGGCGCTGTTGCAAAGCCTCTCGGGGCTCGCCTGGATCGCCGCGATGGCGGGCTTCGCGGTGCTCTATGGCCGGCTGCTCCTGCGGCCCAAAGACTGGGGCTGAACGATGGGCTGGGCCGAGTTCGTGGCGGCCTTCGCGGTGTTCTTCCTCAGCCACGCGGTGCCGGTTCGCCCGCCGCTGCGCCCCCGGCTCGAGGCGGTTCTGGGGGCGCGGGGCTTCACGCTCGTCTATTCCGCGCTGTCGCTGGCGGTGCTGGCCTGGCTCATCGCGGCGGCGGGGCGCGCGCCTTATGTGCAGCTCTGGGGCTGGGCGCCCTGGCAGGTTCATGTGCCGCTGATTGCGATGCTGCCGGCCTGCCTGATCGCAGCGCTCGCCATCGGGCGGCCCAACCCGTTTTCCTTTGGCGGCGCGCGGGCGCGCGATTTCGACCCGGCACGGCCCGGTATCGTGCGCTGGATGCGCCATCCGCTGCTGGTGGCCATGGCGCTGTGGGCGTTTGCGCATGTGGTGCCCAACGGCAATCTCGCGCATGTGCTGCTGTTCGCGCTGTTCGGGGGCTTCGCGCTGCTCGGCGGGCGGCTGATCGACCGGCGCAAGCGCCGCGAGATGGGTGCGGAGTGGGCGCGGCTCGATGAGGCGCGGCGCGCGGGTCCACTGCTGCCATGCCCGGTGCACCCGCCCGGCGCGGTGCTGCGTATTGCCGCCGGGGTGGGGCTTTACTGGGGCCTGATCAAGGCCCATCCCTATCTCTTCGGGGTCGCGCCCTTGCCCCTGTGAGCGCAGCTTGGCGTGACAGCCGTCCTTCGCCCGATTTTCAGCCACATGCGATCCGCGCGGGGGTCAGGCATGCGCCAATCCGCGTGCGACGAGCCAACTTGCCGCCGCCATCAGCCCGGCCGTGACGAGGCAAAGGGGCAAGCCGCCGATCTGGTAGCTCAGGCCCGACAGGAGCTTGCCGCATAACAGTACGGCAAAGGAGCCCGACAGCGACCGTTCGCGCTTCGCGGAACCGGGGTACACGCGTCGCGACAGGATCGCCGCCAGGAGGCGATCACCTCAAAGGACAACCACGCGTCAATGCTCGCCCGCCGCGCGATGCGCGATCCGACGATAACCCGCAACGCCGTGGAAAAAACCGTTGCTGAAGCCCGCCCCCTTGCAGGTCGCTGCCAGCTTCGCCTCGGCTTGCTGAGGCGTCGCCTGTTCGCAGCGGAGCGCATCGAAGATCTCGGCCACCTTCACCATATCGACATCCTGCGGCATGAGGCGCGCATGGGTCACACCCATCGCACCAAGCTCGGGCAACTCGGAGGACAGCGCGACATAGCTTTCGGATTGGGTCTGAATTCCGTTCACCCGCAAGAGCGCCGCACCGTCGCGAGTGGAAAGCGGCATGCCGTCGGGGTCGTCCTCGCAGACGAACAGGCAGTTGTCCCTGGTGCGCCCATGCGCGCGGGCGTGATAGCAACGCGCCGACACCGCGAGGGAGGCGCGGCCGAATACCTGAACCTCCACCCCCAGATCCAGTGTCCGCGCCGACTGCGCCGCGACGGCAATCGCCGGCCCAGGCAGCTCCGGCGGCAGGCAGACATGGGTGGCGCCCTGACCTGCCATCCAGGCGATCGTCGCCTCGTTATAGGCGTTCATGAAGGGGCCGATCCGATGCGGCCGCTGCCCGCGTGACCAAAGACCGGCGGCGTTGTTGACCTCGATTTCGGGGGTTTCCATCGCGGCAATGGCCTCGGTCGCCTTGCGCTCGCGCCTGAGCATCACCTCGGCCAGGGTCGAGACGATCACGCGCTTGCCGGCGCGTTCGAGCCGCTCGATCGTCGCGGGCAGGTCGGAGTCGTGAAACGGCGCGCGTTTCGAGCAGATCACCTCGCCGAGATAGACTTCGTCAATCGGCGCTTCGTCGGCGATGCGGGCGTAGAAATCACGCCGCATCCCGGCCGGCCAGTGATAGGCGATGGGTCCGAGTGTCAGCTTCATCATCGCGCTCACCGCCATTTCTTCGTCTCGAACGCGCCCTGTGTCTGCTTTTGCCCCTCGGTCAGGGCGACAAGATCCGCAAGCGCCGGATCCTCCCCCGCGCGGATCGCGTCCACCGCCCGGCGAAAGGAGGAGACCACCTGGCGAACATAGCTTTTCGAGCGTTGGCGTCCCTCGATCTTGAAGGCATGGACACCGGCGTCCATGAGTTCGGGCAGCAGGCGGGCGAGGTTCAGGCTCACCGGTTCCTCGAACGCGTAGTAGCCCTCTGCGCGGTGCGGGGCGACGTAGCGGCCCTTGCAGATCGTCGGATAGCCCGCGGTCTCGTCGCTGGCGAAACTGTCGATGGTGAACCCACCGAGGCAGCTGCGCATCGACCCGTCGGCATCGCGCTCATAGCTTACCTGGGCTGCGGGGGAACAGACGCCATCCATATTGGTCGATTGACCGGTCAGCCAGTTTGTCAGGCTGCACCGTCCCTCGACCATCAACCCGTGATTGCCGAAGATGAAGGTCTCGATCTCGCAGGGGATCTCGGTTCTGATCTGGCGTATCTCCGGGATCGTCAGGATGCGCGGCAGGACCACACGCTTCACGCCGAAATGGTCGCAGTAATAGCGAATCGCCTCGGGGCTCGAGGCCGCAGCCTGAACCGACAGATGCAGCCGTGCCTGAGGGTGGGTCTCGGCGATGTGCTGGGCAACCCCCATATCGGCGACGATGAAGGCATCGACTCCGGCCGCCACGCCCTGGGCCGCAGCCTGCCGCCAGAGTTCGGTTTGACCGGCGGGCGGGTAGGTGTTGAGCGCCAGGAGCACCTTCGCGCCACGCCGGTGCGCATAGCTGACCGAGCTGGCGAGTTCATCCGGGCTGAAGTTCAGCCCCGGGAAATTCCGCGCATTGGTCGCATTGCGAAAGCCGCAATAGACCGAATCGGCACCGGCATCGACAGCCGTGCGCAGGGCAGCAGGCGTCCCCGCCGGGCAGACGAGTTCACCCGCCTGCGAGAAATCGCTCTCGGTCATTGCGCATTTCCCCTGCGTCGAAGCGCCGACAGGATCGCCCGGCCGGGCGGCCCGAAAAGATCGGCCGTTTCCCGCGCGATCGAGCCCTCGACATCGTCGAGCGCATTGCGAAGCGACACCACGGCTTCGGTGTCGCCACTGATCACCAACTCGCGCGAGAAGAAGGCCGCATCGCCGTCCTGCTCACCATCCACAAGGCGCAGGAGCAGCAGAAACGGCCCCTCGATCCGGGCATCATGAGGCGGCAGCGGATGCTTAAGGATCGCGCGAAGAAGCGGCGCGGCGGGGTCG
>PWLT01000171.1 GCA_003558415.1 Hyphomicrobiales bacterium | reverse complement strand
GAGCAGAAGATCAGGGTCTGCAACGCCACCTACATCGTCCGCTTCGGCGTGCGGCTGCGCGGACACATCCACACCTTCACCGGCTACCGCTCCAACCACTCCGAGCATCTGGAACCGGTGAAGGGCGGCATCCGCTACGCCCCCGTCGTGAATCAGGAGGAGGTAGAGGCGCTGGCCTCGCTGATGACCTACAAATGCGCGCTGGTGGAGGTGCCGTTCGGCGGCTCCAAGGGGGGCCTGTGCATCGATCCGCGCCAGTACGACACGCACGAGCTCGAGCAGATCACCCGGCGCTTCACCTATGAGCTGGCCAAGCGCGACCTCATTCACCCCGCACAGAACGTCCCCGCCCCCGACATGGGCACCTCCGAGCGCGAGATGGCCTGGATCGCCGACCAGTACCAGCGCATGAACACCACCGATATCAATGCCAAGGCCTGCGTGACCGGCAAGCCGCTGAACTCGGGCGGTATCGCCGGGCGGGTCGAGGCCACAGGGCGCGGCGTGCAATACGCGCTGCGAGAGTTCTTCCGCCACCCCGAGGATCTGAAGGCCGCCGGGCTCAAGGGCAAGCTCGACGGAAAGCGCGTTATCGTGCAGGGTCTGGGCAATGTGGGCTATCACGCGGCGAAGTTCCTCAGCGAGGAAGACGGCTGCCGCATCATCGGGATCATCGAGCGTGACGGCGCGCTTTACAATCCCGAGGGGCTGAACGTCGACGCGGTGCGCGATTGGATCGCCAAGCATGGCGGTGTCACCGGCTGCCCGGAGGCCGACCATACCGAGGACGGCGCGGCCATGCTGGAGGCCGAATGCGACATCCTTATCCCCGCCGCGCTTGAGGGGGTGATCAACCTCTCCAACGCCGATCGCATCAAGGCGCCGCTGATCATCGAGGCCGCCAACGGCCCGATCACCTATGGCGCCGACGACGTGCTGCGCAAGAAGGGCACGGTCATCATTCCCGATCTCTACGCCAATGCCGGCGGTGTCACCGTGTCCTATTTCGAATGGGTCAAGAACCTCAGCCATATCCGCTTCGGCCGGATGCAGCGGCGCAACGAGGAGGCGCACGCGCTCCTGCTGATCGAGGAGCTGGAGCGGCTCTCGGCCGAGAAGAGCCTGGGCTGGGAACTGGCACCCGATTTCAAGAAGCGCTACCTGCAAGGCGCGGGCGAGCTGGAACTGGTGCGCTCGGGGCTCGATGACACGATGCGCATCGCCTACCAGAACATGCGTGAGGTCTGGCACGCGCGCGACGACTGCACCGATCTGCGCACGGCGGCCTTCCTGGTGGCGATCGACCGGGTCTCGGCGAGCTACCGCGCCAAGGGGCTGTGAGCCTGTCCGTCGGACTCTGACAGAAAGCCCTGTTTCCGCCCAATTTCTGCCCTGTTGCTGCGTTTCTCTGCACCGTCGGAAGGAGCGCGTTTGGCGCTTCGAACAGCGAAGGGCAGGCGCAATGAAACGGCGCGGCAAGACAGGCTTTGTGAAGGACGAAAACGGCTCCGCGACCATCGAAGCGGTGCTGTGGATGCCGGTATTCGTGTTCGTCCTGGTGTTGATCTTCGATGTCTCGATGATGTTCTACAACCAGACGCGGGTGATGCGCATCGTCCATGATGCCAATCGCGCCTACGCGGTGGGCCGTTTCGACCAGAGCGAAGCTGTAGCGTTCATGCAACACGAGATGGACCGCTTCTCCGAGGATGCAGTTGTGGAGATGGTCCCGGGCAGTCCCTTCGTGCGCAGCCGGATCTCGGTGCAAGCGGGCGATCTGGGCGGGGTGGGAATGCTCAAGGTGATCTCCGGCGTGAACATAAGCGTCGTGTCGCACCAGATGGTGGAGGGCTGATCTCATGCAACAGGATAGCAACCGCGAGCGCAAGACAGGGTTCATGACCCGCTAGGACGGTGCGGCCACGGGATTTGGCCTTATCATGCTGGTGCTGCTCCTGATGTTCGGCGGCTTCGCGATCGACATGACGAATTACGTTGCCTCGCGCACGCAGTTGCAGTCGGCCGCCGACTCGGCGGCGCATGCCGCCCTGGTCGCCCGCGTCCGTGATCGGGAGGATGAAGAGGTTGCAAAGGACGTCGCGCTGGAGATCATGGAGGACAACATGCCCTGGCGCCGCTTCGGCGAGACCGTGAAGTCCGAGCACATCGAATTCGGCTCCTGGGACGGTGAAAACTTCCACGCAAGCAACACCCCAAGCCCGACCGCCGCGCGCGTCATTGCATCGCGCAACAGCAGCCGCACGAACGCTGTTCGCACCTATCTGCTCAAGCTCGTCGGGGTGAGCGAACTGGCTGCGACCACGCCCTCGGTCTTCGCCACTTATCAGCCGGCCTGCCTGAGGGAAGGCTTCGTGGCTGAGGACCGCGTGGACATGCAAAGCAACAATGAATATCTCCGCGGCTTCTGCGTCCACTCCAACAATTACGTTTCGATCAACCAGAATAACTATTTCGAGGATGGCACCGTGGTGTCGATGCCTGATCTCACCAAGCTGGAGCTGCCCAACAGCGGCTATGAGCGCAACGAAGGGCTCGAAGAGGCCCTGCGCGAGGACAAGATGAACATCCGCATCCTCAATGAGTTGGAAACCATCATGGCTGGGCTCCGCAGCGGCGACAGCGAATACATCCCCGACTACATCACCTCCATGATCCCCAACGAGATCGAGCTCACAAGCAACAATAACGATATCACGCAGGATGATCTGGAGACGGCGGCCGTGAACGAGATTACCTGCCCAAACAGCAATGGACGCCTCAGAATTCCGGGCGGCGAGGTCATACGTGATGTGGTGATCGTGACGAATTGCAAGATCGTCCTGGGGTCCGATGCCCGGATCGAAAACGCGGTTGTCGCGACCGAAAATACGAGTAGCGACTCCGTTTCCGGGGCTTCCGGGTCGACATTCGGAGAGGATGACGGTTGCGAACCGGGCGGCGGAACGCAGGTCATCACCCTTGGCGGGATGGATTTTCCCGCCAATCTGGGGATCTTCGGCTCGCAACTCCTGGCGCGCGGGGATGTGTCCTTCGCTGCGCGGGCGGATGGCATCGAGGGGGCCTCGATCGTGTCGGGCGGCGAGATCGACGCCACGAGCAACTCGACGATGGCGCGCTGCGACTCCGGGATGGAAGGCAATTTCGAGGTCGATTACTTCCGCATGACGATGTAGTCCCGCCGCGCCGATCTCGGGGATTGCAACGCGCCCCCAAACCCGTTTGAGTGATCCCGGATCAGCGGAGGCGGGAATGCGCTATTCGGGTTTGCGGGTGCTCTATGAGGGGCTTCGGGGCAATACGGGCTGGAAACCGGCCTGGCGCTCGCCCGAGCCGAAACCTGAATACGACATCGTCATCATCGGCGGCGGCGGGCACGGGCTGGCCACGGCCTATTACCTCGCCCGCAACCACGGTCTGCGCAACATCGCCGTGCTGGAGAAGGGATATCTCGGCAGCGGCAATATCGGGCGCAACACGACCATCGTGCGCGCCAATTACTTCCTGCCCGGCAATTCCGAGTTCTACAGCCATTCCCTGCGGCTCTGGGAGGGGCTGGAGACGGAACTCAACTACAATGTCATGCATTCCCAGCGCGG
>PWLT01000107.1 GCA_003558415.1 Hyphomicrobiales bacterium | reverse complement strand
CGCCATGGTGATCGGCATCGCGTTGCTGGTGACCTGGGTCACGCTCACCGGGGGGGCGCAGTGATGGCGAATCTGCTTTCCATCGTCACCTTCACGCCACTGGTGGCGGCGATCATCCTGGGGCTGTTCCTGCGCGGCGACGACGCGCATGCGCAGCGCAACGCCAAGTGGCTGGCGCTGATCGCGACGAGCGCAACCTTCCTCGTGTCGCTGATCATGCTGTTTCAGTTCGACCCCGCCGACACGGGCTTCCAGTTCGTGGAGGAGCGCCCGTGGATCCTCGGGCTGACCTACAAGATGGGGGTGGACGGGATCTCGATCCTCTTCGTGATGCTCACGACCTTCCTCATGCCCATCACCATCGCGGCGTGCTGGAACGTCACGCACCGCGTCAAGGAATACATGATCGCCTTCCTGGTGCTGGAGACCCTGATGATCGGGGTGTTCACCGCGCTCGATCTGGTGCTGTTCTACCTGTTCTTCGAGGCGGGCCTCATCCCGATGTTCCTGATCATCGGCATCTGGGGCGGCAAGGAGCGTATCTACGCGACGTTCAAGTTCTTCCTCTACACCTTCCTCGGCTCGGTGCTGATGCTGGTGGCAATGATCGCCATGTATGTCGATGCGGGCACCACCGACATCCCCACGCTCCTGAGCCACGAGTTCAGTGCCGGTACCATCAGCCTGCTGGGCTGGCAGATCGTGGGCGGTATGCAGAGCCTGCTCTGGCTGGCCTTCTTCGCGGCATTCGCCGTCAAGATGCCGATGTGGCCGGTCCACACATGGCTTCCGGACGCGCATGTGCAGGCGCCCACCGGCGGTTCGGTGATCCTGGCCGCCGTGCTGCTCAAGATGGGCGGCTACGGCTTCCTGCGTTTTTCGCTGCCGATGTTCCCGGTGGCTTCGGACATCTTCGCGCCGCTGGTGCTGTGGCTCTCGGCCATTGCCATCGTCTATACAAGCCTAGTCGCGCTGATGCAGCACGACATGAAGAAGCTCATCGCCTATTCCTCGGTCGCGCATATGGGCTTCGTGACCATGGGGATCTTCGCGGCCAATCAGCAGGGGCTCGATGGGGCGATCTTCCAGATGATCAGCCACGGCTTCATCTCGGGGGCGCTGTTCCTGTGCGTGGGCGTGATCTATGACCGGATGCACACGCGCGAGATCGACGCCTATGGCGGGCTGGTCAACCGCATGCCGGTCTATGCGATGGTGTTCATGCTGTTCACCATGGCCAATGTCGGGCTGCCGGGCACGAGCGGGTTCATCGGCGAGTTCCTCACCATCATGGGGGTGTTCCAGGTCAATACCTGGGTCGCGCTCTTCGCGGCCTCGGGCGTGATCCTGGCCGCGGCCTATGCGCTGTGGCTCTACCGCCGGGTGGTGTTCGGCGATCTGATCAAGGAGGGGCTCAAGACAATCTCCGACATGAACGGGCGCGAACGCGCGATGTTCGCGCCGCTCATTGCGGCGGTGCTGATCCTGGGCGTCTACCCCTCGCTGGTCACCGACATCACCGGCCCCGCCGTCAGCGCCCTGATTGCCGATTACGAGTTCGCGCTGGCCGAGTTCGACCGCACCGTGCGGCTGGCACAGAATTGAGGATACGGACATGATCTCTGCCGATCTCTCCATCGCCCTGCCCGAGATCCTGCTGGCCGTCTATGCCATGGCGGCGCTGATGTTCGGCGCATTCGGGGGCAAGGACAGGGTCGCCTCGCTTCTGGTGTGGACCACCGCGGCGGTTCTGGTCGCGCTGGCGCTGTGGATCGGGGCGCGCCCCGCGGGCGCGCGCGAGGCCTTTGGCGGCATGTTCCTCGACGATGCCTTCGCGCGCTTTTCCAAGGTGATGATCCTGGCCGCCGGCGCGGCGGTGCTGCTGGCGGGCAAGGACTTCATGTTGCGGCGCGGCATCCTGCGTTTCGAATACCCGATCCTGATCGCCTTTGCCGTCCTCGGCATGATGATGATGGTCTCGGCGGGCGACCTGATCGCGCTCTATGTCGGGCTGGAGCTGCAATCGCTGTCTCTCTATGTCATCGCCGCCATGCGCCGCGACTCGGCGCGCTCGACCGAGGCGGGGCTGAAATACTTCATCCTCGGCGCGCTCGCCTCGGGGCTGCTGCTCTACGGGGCCTCGCTGGTCTATGGCTTCTCCGGGACGACGCTGTTTTCCGACATCATCACCACCGTCTCGGCGGGCGAGATGCCGCTGGGGCTGCTGATCGGGCTGGTGTTCCTGCTCGCGGGGCTGGCCTTCAAGGTCTCGGCCGTGCCCTTCCACATGTGGACGCCCGATGTCTATGAGGGTGCGCCCACCCCGGTTACGGCATTCTTCTCCACCGCGCCGAAGGTCGCGGCGGTGGCGCTGCTGGCACGGGTGCTGCATGACGCCTTCGGCCCGGCCACGAATGAATGGGGGCAGATCATCGCCTTCCTCGCCGTGGCGTCGATGTTCCTGGGGGCGATCGCGGCCATCGGGCAGCGTGACATCAAGCGGCTGATGGCCTATTCCTCGATCACCCATATGGGCTTTGCGCTGGTCGGGCTCGCGGCGGGCACGGCCACCGGTGTGCAGGCGACACTGGTCTATATGGCGATCTATGTGACGATGAATATAGGTGTCTTCGCCTTCATCCTGTCGATGGAGCGCGACGGCCGCCCGGTCACCGACATCACCAGCCTGAACATGTATGCCAAGCGAGAGCCGACCAAGGCGCTGGCGATGCTGGTGCTGCTGTTCTCGTTGGCCGGTGTGCCGCCGCTGGTGGGCTTTTTCGGCAAGTTCTACGTCCTGTGGGCGGCGGTCGAGGCGGGGCTGACATGGCTGGCCATCGCCGGAGTGATCGCCAGCGTGATCGGCGCCTTCTACTACCTGCGCATCGTCTACTACATGTATTTCGGCGAGGAGAGCGAACCGCTCGACGGGGTGATGCCCCCGGTTCAGCAGGGTTTGCTGCTTGCCTCGGCGCTGATCATGGTCGTGGGCGTGGTCAACCTCTTCGGCATCGACAGCTTCGCCGCGACGGCGGCGCAAACCCTTGTTCGCTGAGACCGGCTGGCCCGACGGGGTCGGGCGCGTCGTGCTGGAGGCGTGCGAGAGCACCAATTCCGAGGCCATGCGCCGCGCGCCCGCTCTCGACGCGCCATGCTGGATCCTCGCGCATCGCCAGACCGGCGGGCGCGGTCGGCGTGGGCGGGACTGGCACGACCCCGAGGGCAATTTCGCCGCCAGCCTGGTGATGCGCCCCGACGGTCCGGCGTCACAGGTCGCGCTGCGCTCCTTCACCGCGTCGCTGGCGCTCTTCGATGCGCTTGTCGCGGCCACGGGCCAGACCGCGCCCTTTGCGCTCAAATGGCCCAATGACGTGCTGCTCGATGACGGCAAGCTCGCCGGAATCCTGCTGGAAAGCGTCTCCGACGGGCACGGGGTCGCCCATCTGGTGATCGGGTTCGGCGTCAACCTGATCTCGGCGCCCGCGGCGGAGCCCGGAGCGATACGCCCGGTCAGCCTGCTGGAGCAGACCGGATGCCGGATCGGCCCCGAGGCGTTTCTCGATCTGCTGGCGCCGGCCTTCGCCCGCTGGGAGGCGCAGTTTCAGAGCTTCGGCTTCG
>PWLT01000062.1 GCA_003558415.1 Hyphomicrobiales bacterium | reverse complement strand
GATTCTACATGATCGGAGGACAACGGGGAAGGTGCTAGTCGCTAGGTTGTGCAGTCGCCATCGAAGGAGGCGCGACACAAGGCTTGGCGGGTGACCTCACCGAACCAGGCCTTGATCTGGTGCATCCAGGATGGCCGGTGCGCGTGAACTGTGGCTTGAGGTGTCCTAGCGCTTCGTAAGCGTAATCGTGCCGGAGATCGGTATAGCGCAGTCAAAGGCAACGTACGTACCGCCAATCGTCGTATCGACCCGCTCGATCACACCGCGGAACGGACACGATGATGGGTCTGACGGCGACAACTCCAAGTGCACCCCGTCCGATTGGAGGAGACCGGTCAGCGTTCCACTGTTGCTCCCCATCGCAAAGGCAGATTGCCAAGTGCCGAAGAGGGTTGCACCGTCTTGGTGCATTACAACTCTCACCGTGCCGTGGCCAGCGTAGCTATCGACGATGGTGCCAGTCCAAACACCGGAGTAGTCAAATGCCGCTGGAGGAGCGCCAACTGCACGCTCTGACCGAACCGGTGGTGAACTAGCGGCTGGCGCGTCTTCTCGTTCGCTTGCCGTGATTGCCCCAACAACCTCAAGCGTGTATCGGCCTTGCTCATGGCGGAATGCGCTGGTTACAACGAAGGTGTATGGGCCCGGATCAACAGTTTCCATCACCTCATCGACGTTGAGGCCCGCACCATGGGAGTCATCGACTTCCAAAACAACATTCCCATCAGGGTCCAAGACCACCAGGTAAGCATCGAACTCGTCTGAGCGTAGGCGAACGTGAACGGTATCGTCGGCGGCTAGCTCGATGCGGTGCCGCTTCGCGAATCGACCTGGGAAGTATGTTTCAGCGCCATCGTCAAGGCTGCCCTGAGTAACCCAAGTTTCGGCGCCGGTGGAGACCTCTGGGAGCGAGGCTTCACTCTCGGCTGCGTCACGGCCCGCCGGTGCCACTGCAGACGCATCTGAGATCGTGTCTATGTGTTGAAGGAGCATTGGTAGTGCGACGTCAATTGGCCGGAGTAGTTCTTGTGTCTCCACAGTATCTGGTGCTACTCGAGAGTAGCGCATGGTTGGTACGCCAATCAGTGTTCCATCAATATCAAATGCTCCGCCGCCTGAGCTTCCCCGTGCGATTCTGGCGTCAGTCTTGATCCAGCGACGACCGCTGCTGCTCCCGTCTTCGCCGAGGAACCCGGAGACTACGCCAGTGGTGAAGGTGATTGTGTCACCCGACACGCCGGGATAGCCAATCACGAAGATCGGATCACCGATCAACATAGCTTCGATCGAGCCCAAGCGAACGTGCGCAAACCGATGGTCTTGCGGGATCGGTGATCCATCGGCCCACGCAAACGCTTGTAGCAGTGCAACGTCGGTCTCGGGATCGCCGTCCAGAAAGGCAGCGAAGTAGCTTAGTGTCGGGGCCACATCCGGGGCCGAAGACTCGGCGGTGAGAATAGGGAGCAGGTCAAGCACCTCGCCGTTCTGTGAAAGCACGACGTGATAGTTAGTCAGGATGTGGCCCTGCTCGCTGATGATAGTCCCAGAACCTGCGCCTACAACCGCATCTTCGCTCCAGTCGAAGGCAATCACACGAACGACCGCATCCAAGACACTTAGCCTTGCATCGGCCGACATCGACTGTGCGCCGGAGGCGCTCACCAATGCGAGCACCACACACATGAACAATGCGAGGGAGAGAGTCACCCCCACCCGTTCACGCGTGCGGGGGTGAGCAGTCATTCGGCTATGGCTTTCACGCGGGAAGCGAAGTCGTCCTCAGAGACACCCCTCGAGTTGCACATGTACGACTCCTCGGCCGTGCCGGCAGCCCAAGTTGATCGCAGGGTCAGCGTCGAACCTTTGTCAGCTCGTGTCACAAGGGCCGTATACGTTACCTCTCCAGTAACTGCCATCGATGAACGCGCGTTCCAGTTTGTGAAGGTATCCCACTCTTGATTCGTTGTCGGGTGAATCAAGGGGTAGTAGCAGAAGGTGTCTAGCTGCTGGGCCGAAAGGGTAGCGGGCGCAAAGCGGATCAAGCCAGCGGGCCGGTCCATACTCTCTACGTTGAGATTCAGGGCTTGGGCCACACGGAGCACCGCGTCAAACGTGGTATCGATCCCAGCGTTGAGCTCATACTCCACCACGTTCGGGCTGACCGCAGCCATGACCGGCCTTACTCCACCTGTCGTTGCTGGAGCACACCCCGCAATCAACCCAGTAGCGAGGAGCATGATCGCGAGCCTAGCCGCAGAAACCGACGTGTGATCTAGCATTGCCCTTCCCTCCAACTAGCGCTTGACGGCGTGCCGGTCCTCAGAATAGTCAAGTCACCTGCGGCAGCAAGTAACGGGTTTCCCATCTTCGCGGTGCAGCTTCCTGTCGCAATCCATCCGAGTCGAAGTGTGATGCCTGACGGTGAGGCTTTGGCAAGGCCAAAGGTTCCGCGTTTGGGCCAAGAATGGCAACGATCACCTGTCGCAGCCATGTCCTTGAAGGTCATGCCACCTTAGGTGTTACCGACGCGGCCGTCATGCCGAAGAATTCCGCCCCCTACATGGCAGCCACGTTGCCTTGCCCCGGGCTCGAGAAACACACCCAGCGACAAGCTCGGATGATCAGGGCTGCAGGCCCACCTCAACTCCATTCATCGAAGAAGTCCTGGTCAACCTTCTTGACTGGGTACACGGCCTCGGTGGCGACGCCGAGGTCGTACTCGATCATCAGTTGCGCCAGCTGCTCACCGTCGACGAGCACGATGGTGCCGATTTGCCTCGCGGTGGTGATCGCGTCCTTGGTGAAGCTGCTGGTGGTGATTAGCACGCCCTTGGTGGCCTTGTGCATCTGCAGGGCACCAGCGAGATTACGGACCTCACCCGCGCCGACGCTGTTCTCCGCCGCGTAGCGCTTGGCTTGCACGTAGACGTTGTCGAGCCCGAGGCGGTCTTGCTTGATGATGCCGTCGATGCCGCCATCGCCGGAGCGGCCAACGGCCTGGCCTGCATCCTCCATCGAGCCGCCGTAGCCCATCTTCACCAGCAAGCGCACGACCAGGTGCTCGAAGAAGCCCGCTTCCTTGCTCCGCACCTGATCGAGGACCTCGAGGGCTAACTCCCTGTTCAGGCTGCGGACCAGGTCATCGAGGCGCTCGTGTGGGGTCTTCACGGCTCCATCGGAGGTCAACCTGCTGGCATCAGCTGGACCTGGTGTCACATCCTCCGCGTCGTTCAGGCTGTATCGGAAGGTTTGGAAGGCGGGGTACTGGAGGAGGTACTCGAGGTCGACCGCTTGGGTGCTGGCGAGCGCTTCCTGGCCGCGCTGGCTGATGCGGGCGTATCCACGTCGAGGCGTGTCCACCATCCCAGCCTTGGCCAGGTACGTCTTGGCCCAGCCAATACGGTTGGCGTAACGACGCTGCTTGCCGCTGGGCAGCACCTCAGTGCGATCCTCGGCAGTGAGACCCATACGGTTGGCGACAGCCTCGTAGAGATCACTCACCCGGTGCTCCTGACCATCCTCGAGGACCTCCAGCAGCGGATGCAGGAACGCATGGAGCGGCGGCACGGCCATGCTCTACCTTACGAACTGGCGTTCTGAACGGCAACCTGCGCGAGTTGGTGCGTGTT
>PWLT01000419.1 GCA_003558415.1 Hyphomicrobiales bacterium | reverse complement strand
ATTGACGAGCACCTTCATGGGCGTGAGCGCGCCCACATCCACGAATTCGAGCACCCGCGCCACATAGGCCGCGCGCGCGCCCTCGGCGGGGCGCACCGAACCGCCCGGTTGCGGCTCGCCGAAATCCCCCGCCTCGGCGCGGGCGCGGACCGCGTCCAGCTCGCTGCGCGGATCGAGCGGGGCGGAGCCTGCCTTGACCAGCTTCATGCCGTTGTAATCGATCGGGTTGTGGGAGGCGGTGACCTCGATGCCGCCATCGGCCTCGAAATGGCTGGTGGCGAAATAGACCTCCTCGGTCCCGCACAGCCCAAGATCAAGAACCTCAACCCCCGCCTCGGTCAGCCCGCGCACCAGCGCCTCCTTCAACGCATCCGAAGAGGGGCGGCAATCCGCCCCCACCACGACGCGCCGAGCGCCGAGCGTCTCGGCGAAGGCACGCCCGACACGCCAGGCGACATCCTCGTCGAGCTCGTCGCCCAGCCGGCCGCGGATGTCGTAACTCTTGAAACAGGTCAATGCGCGCATTCGGCCTCTCCGATTTCTTGCGCGGTTGCCGGCCCCCGGCAACCGCTCTGGCAACTGCCTAGCGTGATTCCCCCGCGCACGGTAGTGCCCGCTTGGCCGTGCGAGGGCGCTTGTGCCCGCGGGCACGCTCGCCTATCCCTGTTGCCGAGCCAGAGACGGGAGGATCAGCCGAAAATGCCCACGCCCAAGATCGACAAATCGCGCCTGCCCAGCCGCCATGTGACGGAAGGCCCCGCGCGCGCGCCCCATCGCAGCTATTTCTACGCGATGGGGATCTCCGAGGAAGAGATCCACCAGCCCTGGGTCGGCGTGGCCACCTGCTGGAACGAGGCCGCGCCGTGCAACATCGCGCTCTCGCGTCAGGCCCAGGCAGTCAAGAGCGGGGTGAAATCCTCGGGCGGGACGCCGCGTGAATTCACCACCATCACCGTCACCGACGGCATCGCCATGGGCAATGAGGGGATGCGCTCCTCGCTCGCCTCGCGCGAGGCCATCGCCGACACGGTCGAGCTGACCATGCGCGGACACAGCTATGACGCGCTGGTGGGGCTCGCGGGCTGCGACAAGTCGCTGCCGGGGATGATGATGGCGATGGTGCGGCTCAACACGCCCTCGGTGTTCATCTATGGCGGCTCGATCCTGCCCGGCCGTCATCATGGCCGCGATGTCACCGTTCAGGACGTGTTCGAGGCCGTGGGCCGCCATCAGGCGGGCGATTACTCGGATGCCGAGCTCGACGCGCTGGAACGTGTCGCCTGCCCCTCGGCGGGTGCCTGCGGCGGGCAGTTCACCGCCAACACCATGGCCTGCGTGTCCGAGGCGATCGGGCTGGCGCTGCCCAACTCGGCCGGCGCCCCCGCGCCCTACGAGTCCCGCGACCAGTATGGAGAGGCCTCGGGTGCGGCGGTGATGACCCTTCTGGAGCGCAACATCCGCGCCCGCGACATCGTCACCCGCAAGGCGCTGGAGAATGCCGCACGGGTCGTGGCCTGCACCGGGGGCTCAACCAATGCCGGGCTGCACCTGCCGGCGATTGCGCATGAGGCGGGGATCGAGTTCGACCTTTTCGACGTGTGCGACATCTTCCACGACACGCCCTATTTCGTCGACCTCAAGCCGGGCGGGCAGTTCGTCGCCAAGGATCTCTATGAGGCCGGGGGCGTGCCCGTGGTGATGAAGGAGCTGCGCAAGGCCGGGCTGATCCATGAGGATTGCATGTCGGCCACCGGCCGCACCATCGGCGAGGAAATCGACCGCGTCGAACGTGAGGCCGATGGTCGCGTGATCCACCCCGTCGCCAGCCCGATCACCAAGACCGGCGGCGTGGTGGGGCTCAAGGGCAATCTCGCCCCCGACGGCGCCATCGTGAAGGTCGCCGGCATCAAAGAGGAACACCAGGTCTTCACCGGCCCCGCCCGCGTCTTCGAGAGCGAGGAAGAGGCATTCGAGGCCGTGCGCGCGCGCGGCTACAGTGAAGGCGACGTGATCGTGATCCGCAACGAGGGCCCCGCCGGCGGGCCGGGGATGCGCGAGATGCTCTCGACGACAGCCGCGATTTCGGGCCAAGGCATGGGCAAGAAAGTGGCGCTGATCACCGATGGCCGTTTCTCGGGCGCAACGCGCGGCTTCTGTGTCGGCCATGTCGGCCCCGAGGCCGCGCATGGCGGCCCCATCGCGCTGCTGCGTGATGGTGACATGATCACCATCAACGCCATCACCGGTGAGCTTTCGGTCGATCTGTCGGATGCCGAGCTGGAGGCGCGCAAGGCCGATTGGGCCGGCCCGCGCGAAACCCTCTATTCCAGCGGCGCGCTGTGGAAATATGCGCAGCTTGTGGGCTCGACCCGCAAGGGCGCCGTCACCCATCCCGGCGCGTCGGGGGAGCGCCATGTCTACATGGATCTGTGATCCGCGCCTCACCCTGATCGCGGCGGCCTTCCTGCTCGCCGGCTGTCTCGAGGGCTTCGGGGCCGGCGCACGGGCGCCTGAGACCGTGCGCGTCGCCGGTGGCGAGGTCACCATCGGCGGACCCGATGGCTATTGCATCGATCCGCAGGGGTCGAGCGAATCGGAGGCAAGCAGCTTCGTGCTGCTGGGAAGCTGCGCCGCGCTGCGCGAGGACCCGGATGGGCCGCATCCCGACCGGCTGGCGGTGCTCACCGCGACCGTCTCGAAATCGGCCGGCGGCCCGCGCGTTGCCGACACGCTCGACGATCTTGCCGAGGTGTTCGCCTCCCCGGCCGGGCGGGCGATGCTGAGCCGCTCGGGCGATGCGGAGAGCGTGACACTGCTGGAGACGCAGGAAAGCGACGGGGTTCTGCTGCTGCGGCTTCAGGACGAAAGCCCGCATGACGGCCCGGAGGTGGCGCGGGAATACTGGCGCGCGGTGCTCGACGCGGGCGAGCGGATGGTGATGCTCTCGGTCATTCCGCTGAGTTCCAGACCGCTCTCCGCTGACGCAGGGCGGGCGCTGCTCGACGCCTTCCTTGCCCGCGTGCAGGGCGAGAATGCCGCAGCAGAGGAGGCCCCCGCATCCGGCGAGGTGCAGGAGGCCGAAGCAGATGCAACGCCACCGCCCGGCGGGACCGGGGGCTAGGGGCGCGCCAATGGACAGCGACGCAACGAACGCGCCCCGCCCCGTCCGACAAACGGACAGCGAAGGGCAGATGCCGGGGGCGGCGCGCGACCCGGACGCGGAGCTTGCCCCGCTGCACCCGCTGCGACTGGCAGGGGAGGCGCCCGAGGCCGCAGTCGAGGAGATGCAAGGCGCATCCGTCGCGGATATCGAGCCGCCATCGCGCCCCGGCGCCCTGCCACGTCCGCTGCATTGCGAATGGGCCTGGCGCCCCGATCCCTGGGGCAAGGCGATACACCCAAGCCACGGCGAGGCCGTCGCGGACGCCACCACCATCGGCGAGGCTGCAAGCCTGCACCACGATGCCCGCGGGGCCGCCGTGGGCTTTGCCCAGCAGGACCAGCCCGGACAACCGGCCAGCCACGGCCTTCGCATCGACGCGCCGGGCTTCGACGGCAGCTTCGTCTCGCTGGCCATCGCGCTGCCGCAGAGCGCGCGGGCGGCGCTGCGTCAGCGTCACCTTCTGGGGCT
>PWLT01000377.1 GCA_003558415.1 Hyphomicrobiales bacterium | reverse complement strand
TTCATCACCACTTCGAGAAGAAGGGCTGGTCCGAGCCGCAGATCGTGATCCGTTTCTGGATCATCGCGCTGGTTCTGGCGCTGATCGGGTTGGCGACGCTTAAGGTGCGCTGACGCGCGGACTCCATCGTCGCACAAGCGCTGGGGTCAGCAGACCAGAGCGCGTCGCGTTTGATCGGTTTCACCTCGCCCGGGCCGCTTGCGGCCCTTGCATGCGCCCGCCCGCCCCGTCACGCCGCAGACGTGCCTCCGGCATGACGGCGGATGCATCCGCGCCCATCTGGCGCGACCGCATGCCCTGCTATTCGGAACAGGACGAGTCCGATCAAATGCAACACCCTTGCAGGCGCGAAAGCCGGCAGCGGGGGAGGGGACGAACCGCAGGGCGCTGCGGCCTGTATCCGGCCAGGTTTGCGAGCTCACGCCCGAACCCTCCCATCTGGCAGGGGGCGGGATGCAATGAGAAAGGCCGGCGCTGTGCAGCGCCGGCCCTCGGGTCATGATCCCGTGTCGGGGCGCTTATTCGCGCGCGCCGAGGAATTGCAGCAGGAACATGAACATGTTGATGAAGTCGAGATAGAGCCGCAGCGCGCCCATCGTCGCCGACTTGTTGAGCCACTCCTGATCGCCCTGGGCGGCGTGCTGGATGTACTCGTTCTTGATCGACTGGGTGTCATAGGCGGTCAGCCCCGCGAAGATCAGGACGCCCAGCGCCGAGACGGCGAACATGATCGCCGGCGAGCCGATGAAGATGTTGACCACCATCGCCACGATCAGCCCGATCACCCCCATGAACAGGAAGGTGCCCCAGCCGGAGAGATCCTTGCTGGTAGTGTAGCCCCACAGGCTGAGCGACGAGAAGGCGATCGCCGTGACCAGGAACACCTGGGCGATGGACATCCCCGTGAAGGCCACGAAGATCCAGCTGATCGAGAGCCCCATCACCGCGGCGAAGGTGTAGAAGACCAGCTGCGCGGTGGCCGCCGACATGCGGTTGATCATGCCCGCCAGGCCGAAGACGAAGATCAGCGGCGCGAACATGACCGCCCAGCCCAGAAGATTGGGCGAGAGCGTCACCGGGTCGCGGAAGATCGACAGCAAGGCCGGGCTCGTGCCCACGGCCCAAGCCACGCCACCGGTCAGCAACATGCCCACGGACATCAGCCCGTAAACCTTGTTCATGTGGGCGCGCAGTCCCGCATCGATCTGTGTGGCGCGTGCGCCCGCCGCGGTCCGCGCGGTCTGATGTGCCGTCTGATATTCTGCCATTGCGACCTCCGTACATGTTTCATTGGCGACATCCGTATGGATATCGCGTTGCTGCAAATATCGTACTTAGTTGCGGCCTTTTCAAGGAAATCCGGCCAGATCGGATAACCGTCGCGTTACCTTTTCGCCCACCCGGCCGGTGCTTTCGCTTTTCATGCGCCGCGCCGCCCCCCGTGGCGGGGTGTGCGCGCAAGGCAAGCGCGGTACAGAGCGCTCCTGCGCCGGCTTGCGCGCTTTCCGATTCGGGATCGAGACGGCTCTGCACGCGGGTGCGCGCGTCGCCCGGAAGGCCAATCCATGCGGGCAGAGGAGGCGCACGCGCCTCCATGCACCGCGTCGCGATCAGCCGATCGCTATCACCACCTTTCCGGTCGCCTCGCGCCGGCGCAGCAGCTCGAACCCCTCGCCCGCGCGCTCCAGCGGCAGGACATGGCTGACATGCGGGTGCAGCCGCCCTTCCTCCTGCCAGCGCATCAGCTCCGCGACGCTGTCGAAGAATTGCTGCGGCGCGAGGTCGAGATAGGCGCCCCAGTAGAAGCCCAGAAGCGAGAGGTTCTTGACCAGCAGGAGATTGGCCGGGACCGGCGGCACCTCGCCGCTGGCAAAGCCGATCACCAGAATCCGCCCGCCGGGGCGGGTGGCGCGCAGCGCCTCGTAGAACAGTTTGCCGCCGACAGGGTCATAGACCACATCGGCGCCGCCCAGCGCCTTGACGGCCCCGCGCAGATCGTCGCGCTCGCTGTCGATCAGGTGCTCGGCCCCGGCATCGCGGGCTGCGCGCAGTTTCTCCTGCCCGCGCGCGCAGGCGATCACGCGCGCCCCCAGCTGCCGGCCGATCTCCACCGCGGTTAGGCCGACACCACCCGCAGCCCCCAGAACCAGCAGCGTCTCGCCGGGCTGCAGCCCGGCGCGATGCGTCAGCGCCAGATGCGAGGTGCCATAGGCGATCAGGAAACCCGCGGCTTCGGTGAAGCCGAGCGTGTCGGGCATCGGCACGCATCGCCGCGCCGGCACGCAGGCGATCTGCGCCAGCCCGCCCTGTCCGGCATAGGCCACGACCCGGGTTCCGGGCGGGGGCGGGCGCTCCACTCCGGCGCCGCAGCTCAGAACCGTCCCGGCAATTTCCATCCCCGGCGTGAAGGGCGGTTCCGGCTGCTCCTGATAGCGCCCCTCGATCATCAGCAGGTCGGCGAAATTCAGCCCGCAGCTGTGCACGCGCAGCGCGATCTCGCCCTCGCGCGGCTCCGGCGCGGGGGCTTGCTCGAGTCGTGGCGCCGCGCCAAGCGCATCAATGATGATTCGTTGCATTCATCCTCTCCGGTCCTGGCCGGTCCTGACTACTGCTCTGCGCTCGCAGGGGCCAATGGTGAAATGTCGCGCCCGCGTGGTATTCGCCCTATGCGCGTTGCAGGGCGCAAACGGACACGCGCAAGGATGTTGCAAATTGCATCGCATTTTGCGCAACACGTTGTGCGGGTGCTGCCTTCTGTGGTATTCGCCTAAAGCGCGTCTAGCGCTGATGAAGGTCCGCAATGTCCGAACGCTACGTCATTCACAAAAAATCCACGAAACACACTTTGATTGGCACGGAAATTGCTACTAACGGTGCGAGGTCTTGCGCAGACTGTATTCCAGAGGAGTGAACAACGTGAAGCACCCGGTCGATATTCATGTCGGAAAACGCATTCGCCATCGCCGCTGGATGCTGGGCATGACCCAGCAGCAGCTTGCCGACGCGGTCGGAATCAAGTTCCAGCAGATCCAGAAATATGAAACCGGCATGAACCGGGTCAGCGCCTCCCGGCTGTGGGATATTGCCACCACGCTGGATGTCACGATCGGCTTCTTCTTTCAGGGGCTGGGCGAGGACGCGCGCGAGACCAATGCCGAGGGCGCCGACCTTTTGGCCGAGAAGGAGGCGCTGGAGCTTCTGCGCACCTATTACGCCATTCCCGAGGCTCAGCGGCGGCGTCTGTTCGAACTGGCGCGCGTCCTCAGCAGCGCCGCCTGAGCCGCACGCATCCGAAAACGCCCGGCCCGTGCCACGCTGGCTTGACCCCGGCGCGGCAACGCGTTAGCGCGCGGTTCTTCGTGGTGAAGGGGTGGGCATGACGGAGCGGGATCGGGCGCGCGCGAGCGGGATGGAAGACATGACCGCCGCCATGGCGCTGGCGGATATCGCACGTGCGGCGACGCTGCGACATTTCCGCAGCGACGAGATGTCCATCGAGAGCAAGGGCGCGGCTTTCGACCCCGTGACCGCAGCTGACCGCGAAGCCGAGGCCGCGATGCGGGCCTGGCTCGCGCGCCACCGCTCCGAGGATGGCGTGCTGGGCGAAGAGTATGGCGCGACCGAGGGCGCGTCCGGCAATACCTGGGTGAT
>PWLT01000323.1 GCA_003558415.1 Hyphomicrobiales bacterium | reverse complement strand
TCGACGCCTTGCAGGGCGTTGGCGCGCTCGGTGCGCAGGTAGCCGCGCTTCTCGTGCTCGGTCTGGGCGAGCATCATCACGCCGCGCGGCGAGAACATGATGTTGTAGTTGAGCTCCTGGCTTAGCGTCTCGTAGAGGCCGCGCGCCTTCTCGTAGATCGCGGCCGAGGGGTCCTGCAGGTAGTTGGAGCGAATGATCGTGGTGTTGCGCCCGGTATTGCCGCCACCCAGCCAGCCCTTGTCGAGCACCGCGACATCGGTGATGCCGAAATTGCGGCCCAGATAATAGGCGGTGGCCAGCCCGTGCCCGCCCGCGCCGACGATGATCACCTTGTAGCGCTTGCGCGGCTCGGGGCTGGCCCAGGCGCGCGGCCAGCCGCGGTGCTGGCGCAGCGCCTCGCGTGCGATGGCGAAGACCGAATAGCGTTTCATGCCTGCTCCGACTCCACGGGTTGGGCGCGTCCAGATAGTGCGCCTGCGATGCCTGCCTTCTGGACCGGGCCGCGATTCCCGCCGTTTCCGCAAGCGGCACAATGGGCAAGGAATGCGACATGGCGCTGCGACCCTGTGTCCCGCGAGGCTGGCGCGGATGTGAGGGCATGAGCCGCGCTTGGGACTTTCGCCGGCGGGCACGGGGGGTTAGATGTCGGTCCAGTACTGGAGGTGTCATGGCATTCTGGATTGCGACGGGCGTGCTGTCCGTGCTGGTGGGCGGGCTGATCGTTCTGGGGCTGATGCGCCGGCAGGAGGCGCCCATTCGCGACGAGGACGTTCCCGTCTACCGCGATCAGCTGCGCGAGGTCGAAAAGGACGTCGCCCGCGGCATCATCGGGCGTGCCGAGGCTGATCGGCTGCGCGTGGAGATCTCGCGCCGCCTGCTCGAGGCCGACCGCAAATCCGCCGGCGCCGCCGCCCCCACCGGGACGCCACGCCCGGCGCTGTGGGTGGGGGTAGCGCTGGTCCCGGTGCTGATCGCGGGAAGCTTCGCGCTCTATCATCAGCTGGGCGCGCCGGGCTATTCGGACATGCCGCTTTCGGCGCGGCTGGACGCGGCGCGCGAGGCACATGCCAACCGCCCCTCGCAGAGCGAGGCCGAGGCACAGCGCGGCGACAGCGCGCCGTCCGAGACGCTGGCGGAGGTGCCCGCGCCAGAGGAGGACCCGGCGCAAGCGGAAGGCGAGGAACTCATCGCGCAGCTGCGCGATCTGCTCGCCCAGCGCCCCGACGATCTTCAGGGCCACCGCCTGCTCGCTTCGGGCGAGGCCAGCCTGGGCAACATGAGTGCGGCGCATCAGGCGCAGAGCCGGGTGGTCGAGATCCTCGGCGACGAGGCGCGCGCGGAGGATTACGTGACGCTGGCCGACATGAAGATCCTCGCGGCTGGTGGCTATGTCTCGCCCGAGGCCGAGAGGGCCATCGAGCGCGCCCTGGAGCTGGACCCGGAAAACCATGTCGCGCGGTATTTCACCGGGGTGATGATGGCGCAGACGGGCCGCCCCGACCTCACCTTCCGCATCTGGCGCGACCTGCTCGCCGAAAGCCCGCCCGATGCGCCCTGGGTGGCGCCGATCCGTGCGGATATCGAGCATTTCGCCGCGCGCGCCGGGGTGCGCTACGAATTGCCGCCCGAGGGCGCCGCGCCTTTGGCGAGCGGGCCGAGCGCGGAGGATCTGGCCGCGGCCGAGGAGATGAGCCCCCAGGAGCGCGAGGACATGATCCGCGGTATGGTCGAGGGGCTGGCCGCGCGGCTGTCACAGCAGGGCGGGCCGCCCGACGACTGGGCGCGGCTGATCGAATCCTACGCGATGCTTGGCGAGCGTGACCAGGCGAACGCAGTGTGGAACGAAGCGCAGGCCATCTTCGGCGGTCGCCCCGACGATCTGGCGGTGGTGATCGAGGCGGCCGAGCGCGCCGGGGTGGCACAATGAGCGTGCATGAGCAGATCGAGGATTTTGCCGCCGCCCTGCCACGCGCGAGCGCCATCATGGGGCTCGATCTGGGCGAGAAGACCATCGGGGTGGCCGTCTCGGACAAGATGCGCAGCGTCGCCTCGCCGCTTGAGACGATCCGGCGGCGCAAGTTCACGCTCGATGTGGTGCGCGTGCTCGAGATCGTCTCGGCACGCGAGATCGGCGGGATCGTGCTGGGTCTGCCGCGCAACATGGATGGCTCGGAGGGCCCGCGCTGCCAGTCCACCCGCGCCTTCGCGCGCAATCTCTCCGGGTTGACCGATGTGGAGATCGGGTTCTGGGATGAGCGGCTTTCGACCGTCGCGGCCGAGCGCGCGCTGCTGGAGGCGGATACGTCGCGAAAACGTCGCGGCGAGGTGATCGATCATGTCGCCGCCGGGTATATCCTCCAAGGCGTACTGGACCGGATTCGCCATATCGACCTGCATGGCGGCGGCGCGCGGCCCGGCGCGCCCGATGGCGGATGAGGCGGTCATGGATGACGAGATCTGGCAGCGCGACGAGGTGGACAGCCCCTGCGTGAAGATCTGCGTAATCCATCCCGAATCGCGGCTCTGCACCGGTTGTCTGCGCAGCATGGAGGAAATCGCGGCCTGGTCGGGCATGACACCGCAGGTGCGCCGCGCGATCATGGCCGAGCTTCCCGCGCGCGCGCCACTGCTTATGCGCCGGCGCGGCGGCCGTGCAGCCAGGCTGAAGCGATAACCCTTTGCCCGGCAACCGCCCGGCCTCAGCCCTTGCGCGCGGGTTTCGATTTCGGCTTGCGCTTCTTCGGCCCGGACTTCGCGGCGCTCTCGCCGATGGCGCGCGCGCGCTCGGCGGCGATGCGCAGCTCCTCGGCAATCTCCAGTGCCTCGTCGGGGTCGAAATCGAGCGACAGCTCAGCCCCGTCACCGGCGACATAGATGCGCACCATGCCCAGCGTGGTCGGGCCGATCTGAAGATCGGCGCTCACGTCGCTTTCGCTGTCAATGCCCATGCGCGCCCTCCCGGTCAGCCGCCGCGCGCAGGTCTAGCCCGCCCCCGCGATACGCGCAAGGCGTCCCGGCGCCCCCTTCCGCGCCGCAGCATCAACGGCTATGGTCGCGCGACGGATTTTCGACGGGCGCGGCAAAGATGAGCAGCGGCAATACCCCTACAGGGCCGCTCAACATTCTGGCGGTCGGCCAGGCCGGGCGGCTGCAATTTGAGGCCGTGCTGCTGGCCGCGAGCCTGAGCCGCAGCAACCCCGAAGGCGTGCGTCTGTTCATCGCCGAGCCGCAACCCGGGCCGCTGTGGCCGGACGACCCGCGCATCGCAGACATCGAAACGCGGGCGCTTCTTGAGCGGTTGGGGGCGCGTTTCCTGCCTTTCGAGAGCCGCCATTTCGGCGCCGCCTATCCGCATGGAAACAAGATCGAGGCCCTCTTGGCGCTGCCCCCCGGTGAGCCGTTCCTGTTTCTCGACACCGACACGCTGGTGCTGGGGCCGCTCTCGCAGGTGCCCTTCGAATTCGACCGCCCCACCGCCTCGCTGCGCCGCGAGGGCACCTGGCCGGTGATCGAACTCTACGGCCCCGGCTACACGGCGATCTGGAAGTCGCTCTATGAGCGTTTCGGGCTGGATTTCCAAAGCTCGCTCGACCGCTCGCAGCCCGACGAATACTGGCGCCGCTATCTCTATTTCAATGCCGGGTTCTTCTTCTTCCGCTGCCCG
>PWLT01000453.1 GCA_003558415.1 Hyphomicrobiales bacterium | reverse complement strand
GCGCGAACCCCGCCCGCTTTGCCGCCACCCAGACCATCACAAGCTGCGCGATCCCCGCCAGCGGCACCGCCCAGGACAGCGCATCCCCCACCGGCCAGCCGGCCAGGTCCGCCAGCAGGATAGAGAGGATGAATGTGAGGGTGAGCAGCGTCGGCGCTGCAGCGGCGGCAACGAAGCGTCCGGTGGCGTTGAGCACCCCCGACAGCAGCGCCGCGAGCGAGACGAAGAGGATATAGGGGAATGCGATGCGCCCGAAATGCACCGCCATGTCGAAGCGCTCATCGGCGAGGAACCCGCCGGCCATGGCCATCACCAGCCAGGGCATGGCGAGCTGACCGGCCAGCGTGAAGACGATCAGCAGCGTGCCCAGCCCGGCAAAGGCGTTCTGCGCAAAGCCGCGCGCATCCTCGCCCGCCTCGAGCTTTTTCGAGAACATCGGCACGAAGGCCATGTTGAACGCACCCTCGGCGAAGAAGCGGCGGAACATGTTGGGCAGCGCGAAGGCGATCAGGAACGCCTCAGCCACCGGACCCGAACCAAGGTAGCCCGCGATGAAC
Source organism: Hyphomicrobiales bacterium (assembly GCA_003558415.1). Classification (GTDB taxonomy): domain Bacteria; phylum Pseudomonadota; class Alphaproteobacteria; order Rhodobacterales; family Rhodobacteraceae; genus Alkalilacustris. The sequence continues at coordinate 3,113 of PWLT01000453.1, read as the reverse complement.
ACGTCGCGGACGAAGCCGAGAATGCGGCTGAACAGAGTCCACACGCCGACGGTCAGAAAGCCGGTCACCAGCCGGATCTGCCTCATTGCGCGCGCGCCCGCTCCGACCCCGCCGCGATGGCGGCGCGCAGCTTCTTCTCCAGCGCTTCCTGCTTGGCACGGCTGTGCAGCTTCAATCCGAACATGTCCTTGACATAGAAGGTGTCCACCACCTGAACGCCGAAGGTCGCGATCACGGCACTGGCAATGTAGATGTTCGCCTCCGCAAGTGTGCGCGTCAGGTCATAGAGCAGGCCCGGGCGGTCGCGCGTGTCCACCTCGATGATGGTGTAGATCTCGGAGCCCTCGTTGTCGAAGGTGATTGAGGTGGGCACCCGGAAGGAGCGTTCTCGCTTCTTCATCCGGTCGCGGTCCTGAAGGGCATCGCTGGCCACGACCTCGCCGGCGAAGGTCCGCTCGATCATCCGGCGCAGGCGCGGCAGGCGCTCGGCCTCGAAGGGGTGGCCGTCATCGTCCTGAATCCAGAACACGGCGGTGGCGTAGCCATCTCGCGAGGTATAGGTGCGCGCATCCACGACATGCGCCCCCACCAGCGCCAGCGCGCCGGCCAGCCGCGAGAAGATGCCCGGATGATCGGACAGCGCGAAACAGGCGCGCGTGGCGTCGCGGTCCTCGTCGGGGTGCAGGTCGATGCGGATCTCATTGGGGCCGATGTCGCGCAACAGGTTGGCGAAAACCACATGCGTCTCGGTCGAGAGCCCCTGCCAATAGGGTCCGTAATGGCGCGCGGTTTCGGCGCGCAGGTCCTTGCGGCTCCACCCGGTGAGCGCCTTGCGCAGGGTACGCTTGGCCTCGGCCTCGCGCTTCTCGCGGTTGAGATCCTCCAGCCCCGTCTCCAGCGCATCGGCGGTGTCGCGGTAGAGCTGGCGCAGCAGCATCGCCTTCCAGTTGTTCCAGACGCCCGGCCCCACCCCGCGGATATCGCACACCGTCAGCACGGTGAGCAGGTCGAGCCGCTTGCGCGACTTCACCGCCTTGGCGAAACCACGCACCGTGCGCGGATCCGAGATGTCGCGCTTCTGCGCCATGTCCGACATCAGCAGGTGATAGCGCACCAGCCATTCGACGGTTTCTGATTCCTCGGCACTCAGCCCCAGCCGCGGCGCCACGCGGCGTGCGATCCGCGCGCCCAGCACGGAATGATCCTCGGGGCGGCCCTTGCCGATATCGTGCAGCAGCAGCGCCACATAGAGCACCCTGCGGTTCACCCCCTCATCGAGGATGCGCGAGGCGATGGGAAGCTCCTCGGTCAGTTCGCGGCGCTCGATCTGCGCAAGCGTCGAGATCGTCTGGATGATGTGTTCGTCCACCGTGTAGTGGTGGTAGACATTGAACTGCATCATCGCCACGATGCGCTCGAATTCGGGGATGCAGGCCCCCAGCACGCCCAGCTCGTTCATCCGCCGCAGGGCGCGGTCGGGATTGCCGTGCTTGAGCATCAGGTCGAGGAAGATGCGGTTGGCCTCGGGGCTGTTGCGCAGCCCCGCGTCGATCAGGTGCAGATTGGCCGCGATCAGCCGCATGGCATCAGGGTGCAGCAGCAGGCCGGTGCGCAGCGCCTCCTCGAAGATGCGCAGGAGGTTGAGCGGATCGGCTAGAAAGGCATCCGGATCGCGCACCGCCAGCCGCCCGTGTTGCACCCTGTAGCCCGCGCGCACCCGGCGGCGGCGCTTGAAGAGCCCCACCAGCATCGGCGCACGCTTGACATGGCTGGCCTCCAGCGCGGTAAGGAAGATGCGGGTGAGCTCGCCGACGCTGGTGGCGTGGCGGAAATAGGCCTGCATGAAATGCTCGACGGCGCGCCGCCCCCCGCCGTCGCGATAGCCCATGCGCTCGGCCACCTCGACCTGGAGATCGAAGGTGAGCTGGTCCATCGCCCGCCCGGTGATCTGGTGCAGATGGCAGCGCACAGCCCACAGGAAGGTCTCGGCCTCGCGGAAACTGCGGTATTCCTCCGCCGAGAACATGCCCAGCCCGACCAACTCGGCGGCCTGATCGACATGGTGGATATACTTGGCGATCCAGTAGAGCGTCTGCAGGTCGCGCAGCCCGCCCTTGCCCTCCTTGACATTGGGCTCGAGCACATAGCGCTGGCCGCCCTGCTTGCGGTGGCGCTCGGCCCGCTCGGTGAGCTTGGCCTCGATGAAATCGCGCGCGCTCTTGCTGAAGAGCTCCTTCCACAGCCGCGCGTCGAGCTCCCCGGCCAGGTCCGCATTGCCCCATAGCAGGCGGCTTTCCAGCAGCGAAGTGCGAATGGTCATGTCCTCGCGCGCGAGGCGCAGGCAGTCGGGCACCGTCCGGCTGGCATGGCCGACCTTGAGCTTGAGATCCCACAGCATGTAGAGGCTCGATTCGATGACGCTCTCGGCCCAGCCGGTGATCTTCCATGGCGTGAGGAACATCAGATCGACATCGGACTGCGGCGCCATCTCGGCGCGCCCGTAGCCGCCCACCGCCAGCACCGCCAGACGCTCTCCCTCGGTGGGGTTGTGCAGCGGGTGAAGGTGCCGCGTAGCGACATCGAGCACCGTTGTGACCACCGAGTCGATCAGGAAACTCTGCGCATGCACGAATTCACGCGCCGCCCTTGGACGCTCCCGCAATGCCCGCTCGAGCACCCCCGAGCCATGCTTGAGTGCCGCAGCCAGCTCGGACACCGTTGCCGCGCGCATGGCGCGCGCGTCTTCGGCGGCGGCGATCCCCTGTTCGAGGCGCGCGCGAATCGCCTCGGCGTCGAAGATCTCCGTTTTCGGGGCGATCAGATCGCCGGGCGCACCGCCAACCTGCGCGCCGGCACCCCCTTCGGCGGCCCCTTCCGCATCGCGCACAGGCGTGGCGGAGGGCTCAGAGGCCGACACCGGGGAAGCGTCTCGGTGCCGGGTCGATCACGACCACCTCGCCGTCGCGAATCTCGGCAATGGCCAGTCCGCGCTGGTTGGTGCCGTCAGCCAGCAGGCGGAAGGCCCCGCCGACCCCCGCGAAGCCCGACGCCTGGGTCAGCGAGCCCCGCCCCAGAGACTGCGAGTCGCCCGAACTGATCAAGGCACCCACGGC
>PWLT01000470.1 GCA_003558415.1 Hyphomicrobiales bacterium | reverse complement strand
TATGCTGCTCGGCGGTGCCGCGCCGGTTGTAGAAGCCCATCACCCAATCCGGCTCCATCGGCAGGTTGGTGACGATGAAACCCACACGCGGGAACAGCTCGCCCGGATGCCATTCGATCTTAGCTCGACTTTGAACGTTTTTCGGTCAGGTCCATGTCCAGAATATCGCCTCGTTCGCGATGAACTTGAGTGCTTCACCGACCCATGATCGCCTTCAGCCAGATATTGGCGTCCTGCAGGGCGCCGTCGAAGGAGTGAATGCCACGCTGTGTCATAGTTCTCTCCATGAATATCCATTCTGAGGAGCTTTACGGATATTCGAAGAAACGGCCATGACGGCGATCAATGCGCTCGTGCAGTTGGCGCTCACGGGACCGCCGAACAGTCACGGTTGGTTCGCAAGGCTGGCCTGCGCCGCATGTGTCCTCGCCCCGCCTTCGGCTGGCTATGCCCCGCGGGTCAGCCGACCGACGTGGATTCTGCCACCGCGTATCCGAATTCAGGTGAAAATCCCCAACTCGTCAGATGAATTGCCCGCGTTAGTGCGATCGTGCCTCAGCCATGGCGGGGGTTACCGCCCTTTGCGCCTGGCGGCCGTGGGCGGCTGCCGGTGGTCCAACACCATCCTTGGGGGACCGGCCGAGCACCGAACCGTTGCTTGCGATCTGCGCCACGAATTGACCGGCGTCATGGCATGTGCTTCGCGATTCGCGGCATCGTCACGCGTGGATTCGTCGCAAAGGGTATGCCATGCAGACCGGCATCGAGATCATCTTTCACAACATGGACCGGTCACCTGCCGTCGAGGCTCGGGTGCGTGAGCGGATAGAGCGGCTCGAACGCCGTTTCCAACGCCTCACGAGTTTTCGCGCGACGATCGACGCGCCGCACCGCCACCACCGCAAGGGCAAGCATTACGCGGTTCGGCTTGAGGCTCATGTGCCATCCTTGGTCGCCCGAATTCTGGTTGACACCCGTCAATGCCCGACGCCGACGCATCGGTCACCCTGGGGTTTTGATCACCTGGAGATAGGGGAGTATCATGACCAGCAGCAAGGGAATGAACCGCCGCAGGTTCCTGACCGTGACCGCGAGCGGGGCCGGGGCGACAGCGGCCTCGGGGCTTGTCGGTCCCGCTCCGGCAATGGCGAATGCGCCAGAGCGCGCCTGGGATCGCGAGGTGGATGTGGTGATCATTGGCTACGGCGGCGCCGGCGCGGCGGCGGCGATCGCTGCCCGTGATGCCGGCGCGAGGGTTCTCATCATCGAGAAGTCGGAGAGCGGGGGCGGTTCCACGCGTTATTCCGGCGGCTTTTTCGTGAGTCCACGTGAGGTCGAGGGTGCAGTGGATTACCTGATGTACTGCGCCCGGGCCGCTGACGGACACCATTACGATATCGACCGCGAGAGCCTCACTGTCTGGGCCGAGGAGGCGCAGCACAATGCGGACTGGATCGGGGAACTGGGGGGCGACCCCTTCGTCACGCTGCGTGGCTGGTACGACGTGCCCGGCGCCGAGGAGTACCAGACCTGGCAACCCCGTCCCGACTCCACGGGGATCGGCCTGTGGCAGGTTCTGGACGATGCGGTCAAGGAACGTGGCATCGAGGTGATATTCGATGCCGCCGGCAGCGACCTGGTGACTCGCGAGGTGCGCCACGATGACGGAACAACCGGTGCCGAGGTGCTGGGCATCGTCGCCGGACAGGGTGCTGAGAGCATCGCGATCCGCGCCGCGAAGGCGGTGATCCTGACCACGGGCGGCTTCGACTATGACGAGACGATGAAGCAAAGCTATATGCGGAGCTACCCGATCTATTCGACCGGGCACCCCGACGTCACCGGAGATGGCATCAAGCTGGCCGCCAAGGCCGGGGCGGCGCTCTGGCGGCTTACCGGCACTTCCGCCAATGTCTGCCACAAATTCGACGGGGTGGAGGTGGCCTATCCCTCTGCGCTGCAGCTCAATGCCGCCGCGCGCTCGATGATCATGGTGGACCGCAACGCCCGCCGTTTCATCAACGAGGCCCTGCCCTACGACACGGTCTCGAAGTCACTGGATCACTTTGACGCGCCGAGCCAGAGCTTCCCGCGTAATCCATGCTGGCTGGTATTCGACGACACCACCCGCCTTGCCGGCTCGGTCGGGCTGCCGGTTCCGATCGGCGCACCGATTTATGACTGGAGCGCCGACAATTCCGAAGAGATCGCCAAGGGCTGGATACTCGAGGCAAGCTCCGTGGCCGAGCTTGCCGAGCAGATGGAGGTCGATGCTCAGACGCTGGAATCGACCGTTGCGCGCTATAATGAGGGCGCCCGTGAAGAGCTCGACCCGGATTTCGGGCGCAGCATGGGTCTGCGACCGCTGGAGGGTGAGAGGTTCTTCGCCATCCGGGCGTATCCCGGGCTCTGGGCGACCGGAGGCGGCCCACGCATCGACACCAGCGCGCGCGTGCTCGACAGCGCCCACCGTCCGGTTCCGCGCCTCTATGCGGCCGGCAGCGCCTCGTCCTTTTGCTTCTCCTTCCTCTATCCGCAGAGCGGCACCGCTATCGGTGATTGCTTCGCGATGGGGCGGATTGCCGGGCGTCATGCCGGCGCGCTGGAGGACTGGTAACCTTGACCGTGCCCGGGCACACTGTGCGTCGGGCACGGTCACGCTGACAGAGCCCACTCGTTGAAACCGGACGATGCCCATGCGTACCCTCGCCGCGTTATCCGTCCTCTGCGCGCTTGCCGTCTTCGCGGTCTATCCCGGCCTCGGTAGCGGTCTTTCGGGTTCGGCTCATCACGACGACAATGGCTCGCGGCTGAACTCTGTAGCGCTCGACGAACTGAAGCAGAAACACGCCCCCTTCGACGTGAGCTGCGCGGATTGCCACGGTGCGGACCTGACCTTTGCCGAGGTGCCGCCCATGTCGCAATGCCTCGTCTGCCACGAAAGCTATGATGCCGTGGCAGAACTCACGGAGGGGCTGACTCCCAACCCGCATCACTCGCATATGGGCGAAGTCACCTGCACGGATTGCCATTCAGAACATTACGAGTCGCAGTTGAGCTGCAATCAGTGTCATATCTTCGAGATGACAGTGCCCTGAGCGTGCCAATGCAGCGGTACGCGTGTCATCGTCAGGTGCGGCCTCGAAGTCGGTGTAAATGACTGGGCGGCGATCATCCGCTGCAGGAGCCCAGAGCCCATGACCCCCGCCGAGCTGCATGCAGCCTTTGTCGCGAACCCGCGCCGCCGCCTTGCAGTTGCCCTCGTCCGGGTCTGGCTGGTGCTCACGATCGCTCTCTCCGGCCTCGCCCCGGCGCAGGCCGATACCCCGGCCGATGGCCCGGTACTGCATGTCTTCTGGAGCCTTGGTTGCCCGATCTGCATCCGGCAGAAACCCTGGATCGAGGGGCTCGAAGAACGCTTCCCCGGCCTGCAGGTGGTGGAGATGGAGCTCTCGGGCTCGGACCGTTTTCGCGCACTGTTTCAGGAAATGGCCGAAGCCCGCGGCGTCAGCGCAACGCATGTGCCCACCTTGATGCTCGGCCCGCGCGCCTGGGTGGGGGACTCGCCCGCCCTGCGTGCCGAGATCGAGGCGGCGATCGCTGCCACGCTGGCCGGCGAGGAAATGGTGCCTGATACAAACCGCAGCCTGAACCTGCCCATACTGGGCGAGGT
>PWLT01000012.1 GCA_003558415.1 Hyphomicrobiales bacterium | reverse complement strand
GTGGAAGGTGGCGAGATCGGCGAAGTTGTGGTTCGTGATCGCGGCCTTGCGGCTGCGCGCGCCGGGGTTGCCGGGATGCTGCGCCATGAAATGCGCCCGCGCGCCGAAGGCTTCCGAGATCAGGTTGATCCCAGAGGTGGCGGAGATGTTGCGGATCTCGGCCGCAATATCGTCGAGCTGGCCTCTGGTGCGCGCATAGACGGCCACGGTCATATGGTGCTCACCGAAGATCAGGCGTTTCGATTCCAGATCGTCCTGGGCGAGTTCCAGTTCCTGCGCGAGGCTGACCGCCCCGTCATTGGCGGCCTGCATCAGACGCAGCTGCCGCTTGATGCGACCCGCCATGATATTGGCGTTGATCGGCACGAAGGAGTGGGTGACCACCATGTCGACGGGCAGGTTCAGCTCATCAAGCATCAGGCTGTCCGTCTTGGCGGGGGAATTCTTCACCGCGAAGATCGCGCCCAGCTTGTCGCCCACGGCGCCATCGGAGAGCGCGATGTTCGTGCCGCGGAAGGTGACGCGGGTATTGGCCACGTCCTCGGCGATCACGCCGAGGCGCGACCGCGGGAAGAGCGGATGCTCCTCGCCTGTGTTGAGCGAGCCGAGGAAGCCCAGAAGCTCGCCGGTGCTGGCCGTAAGCAGGCGGGGCTTCAGCTCATCGAAGGACGACAGCAGAAACCCCACGACCTCATCGAGCTTGCGCAAGCGGCGCGTCGTATCGGCCGCATGCCTTGCGCGCGACGCCCCCAGACCAAAGGGCAGGCGGCTGCCGGTCTCGGGGCGCTTCAGCACCGTGAGCGTCAGCGTCTTGTCGCGTAGACCCGACCGACCCAGATGCGCGCGCCAGCGCTGATCGACCGCTGCCGCGAACCCCTCGCCCGGGATGGGCGGCAAGGTCACATCGACCGCTTTCGAGACCTTGTGCAGATAGAAGGAGAACTCGGTTCCCACCTGCGCGACGATGCCGGCGAGAAGCCCGCCGATCCGGTCGAGATGCGCGTCCTCGCTCGTCGTGCTGTTCACCCCTTCAAGCCGGATACATTGCATCAGCTCGTTGCCGCGGGTCCGGATCGTCCGGTCGGTCACGAGGCTGACGTAAGGCAACATCGACGAGAGCCGCTTCTCGCCCTTGACCCATGCGGGCAGGGCCGTCAGCGGATCGAGCGCCTCTGTCACGTCATCGGCAAGTCCATCACGGGGCATAGCTGTCGCCACCGTGCAGCTTGCGGTTTGTCGTGGGCGGGGTTTCCTGCAAGGTGATCACCAGGACATCGAGGAAGTTCGGATCCCAGTCCGCGGCCTTCCAGAGCGCCGGCCAGGCCAGCCCCGCGAAGACGGCCACCACCCAGCTCTGCACCCAGAGGAACAGGAGCGTCGAGCCAAAGAGCCAGACCATGGCGTACATGATCGGCAAGCCCATCAGCTTGGGTGGCCTGAGAAGGCCAATGAACACGCGGGACCGCTCGGACATGGCCAAGACCTCCGGAAGCTCTGGCTCAGGTCGTCCAGATGGCGGCGACGATGGTGGGGGCCGCGGCGATGCCTGCGATCGCGACCACGACCCAGAGCGCCTGACGGAAATCGAGGATGCCGAAGAGCCAGGAGAGGAACACGCCGATCAGCGCAAGCGTGCCGATCACGATGCCCAGAGGGCCGGTGATGGCGTTCACGATGCCCTGCAGCAAGGTCTGAACCGGCGAGAGATCGATGCTCTGCGCCAGTGCGGGATCTGCGAGCACGATGAGGGCCATCGCCCCCATGAGGGCGCAAGTCACCGCGCGGGCGGCAACGGGGGAAAGTCTGGATGTCACGAGAGATCTCCTCTGAGCCGCTGGAACACGGCAGTCACACGAGCCACATGGCCCTGGGTTTCGCGGAAAGGGGGAATGCCGCCATGGCGGGTGACCGCCTCAGGCCCGGCATTGTAGGCGGCCAGCGCCAGCGCAGGATCGCCGAAGCGCTCCAGCATCATCAGAAGGTACCGGGCCGAGCCGTCGAGGTTCTGCGCGATGTCATGGGGATCGACGCCAAGATCGCGCGCGGTGCCGGGCATCAACTGGCCAAGCCCGATGGCCCCGACCGGGCTCAGCGTGCGTGGGTTATAGGCGCTCTCGACCTCGATATTGGCGCGATAGAACAGCACCCAGTCGGTGACCGACAAACCCGCCTGGCGCAAAGCGTCGTGGCTGCCATAGCGCAGTGCGGTGGTCTCGATGGCGTGGAGGATTTCGGGGGTAGCGCGGATCGCGCGCGGTGTCGGGGCAAGTGCCGCAACCTGCGCCAAGGGCGCTTGGGTGTCAGCTGTCTGCGGTCTTGCGAAAAGAAAGAGGCGGTCCGTCTGCGTCCCATCCGGGGCGGCGTCGGAGCTGTTGAACGCCCGCAGCGACTGCGTGCCGTTCGCGATATCGATCAGCTGCCCATCGGGGCTGACCTGAAAGATGAAACCGTCTGCCCCGGTCTGTGCATGGAGGGCCAGGGGCGCGGAACAAACACCTGTACCCAATGCAACGACGAGCGCGAACGCGCGGTCAGTCGTCCTTGGCGAGAGGCGTGCCAGTCCGCGGCTGTGCCACGCGGCCGGGGGCGGCGTGACGCTCGCGTCCGCCTTCTTCAAGTGGAATGCTGGCGGTTGTGCAGCCCATCTCGGCAAGGAAGCTGACAAGACCGACGATGGTCTTGAACTCGCGCACCTTGAGGTAGCTGCGGCTGGTGACGAGCATCTTGTCGGCCCGACCGTCGTCAGTGACGGCGCGCACAACCCATGTGCCGTACCAGCTGTTGTGTCGTTTTTCGCCAGCTTCCTTGCAGACCACCTCGAGGAGGTAGCCATCGGCAAGCAGGCTGCGCAGTCCGTCTTCTGTAACCACATTCGGGGCTTCTTCTATATGGGCCATCCGCTTTAGGTCCTTTCCTGCCTGGGGTGCAGCATCGGCCCGCGGGGTCGCAACGCCGCGGTCGATACGAGACAACATGAACGATAGCAAGTCAATAATAATGACTTGACGAAAATCGCCTTGCTCTGATAATGGTGCTACAGGACGAAATTGCAACATTAAAGGCGCAAAAGGAGTTTTGCCCTGCACATGTCATGTGCGCGCAACGCTATCCTTGTGCTGCTGATCGTTGCGACACCAGCGCAAGCCGCGATGGCTGCACCCTGTATCGCACCCGAACGTCCCTTCCTGCCCCAGTCGCGCGAGGACATGCGCCTCTATGCCGATCTGCTGCGCGCAGATTTCGAGACCTATATCGCTGAGGTCCAGACCTACTTCCGCTGCCTCGACGACGAACGCGCAAGGGCGTTTGTAGAGGCAAGGGAGGTAAGCGAGGAATACGGACGGTTTGTCGAGGCCTTGGAGTAACGGCACTCCCCCTGTGCCGGATCACCGAGAAAATGGGCTGCAACGCGCCTCAGGCGCGCCTCCTGGCCTCATTCATCCCGGTCGGGAAACAGGCCCGGCATCCATCGCCCGGCATACTTGGCGGGAAACGCCAGCTTGAGCGGGGCACGGGACGATGCTGAGGACAGCGCGCCTGCTTCCAGAAGCGCGGAGGTCACCCGCCGCGCGGTGCGATCGCTCGTCCCAAGGATGCCCTCAACTTCGCCGCGCTCGATCTGCCCCTGATAGAGCACAGCTTTCAGCACTGCATCGGATTTTGGCGGCAGGGCTCCGGCACGCATCTCTTCTTCTGCCCAGATCATGATGCGGTCGCGCAGCCGGTCTGGCCGCATGAGTCCTGCCATGAACTCTACCTGGTCGATGCAGATGCGCAGGAAGAATTGCGCGAAGGAGGCAAGCGCGGCCTCGCTGAGCGTGCCGCGCCCGTCACGGCCGCTGCGGCGGGGTCCGTCACAGGCGGCGAGGTGTTCCTTGTATGCGGCCTCCTGCCGCGCAAGCCCGCGCGCCACGGACCACAGGCCGCGCGTGTCAAGGGTCTTGCGCAGCATGGCGTAAGACATGAGGCGGGCGACACGACCATTCCCGTCAAGGAAGGGATGCACCCAGAGAAGCCGATGATGGGCGCAAGCGGCGGCAAGGATCGGCTCGATCCTGCCGGGAAGACTGTAGGCTTTGTGCATCCGCTCAAGGAAGCGGGGGACAGCACCAGGGCTGATAGCGACATGGCGCCCGACTTCAACGTATCGCGTGCGCAGTTCCCCAGGCACAACCGGGATCTTCTCGCCTGTCTTTGGGTTCTCTACGAGAAGAAGCTCGGGCGGCAAGAGCTCGCAAAACCGGCGATGCAATTCGATGATCGACGCAGGCGCGGTAGGCGGTTCCACCATACCATCTTCGTCGATCCATTTCTGAACGGCGACATGCGCCTTGGCCTCAAGCTGAAGGTTTCGCTTTTTCGGATCAGCGCTGTAGTCGTTCCGCATCGCGCGTTCGATGTCGATGGGATGGGTGTCATGTCCCTCGATGAGGTTGCTGTAGTAGCAGTTCATCGCCCGCACGAGATCGGCGAGCGCCTCTGCCATTGAAGCAGGCAAGCTGCTGCGGAAGCCGGCGGACTTCTCCGCCAACTCGAGCACGAGATCATTCAGGCCCGGGCGGGCGGGTGAACCTTCCGAGACCATGAGAGGCTCGAACAAGCCTACCGTCTCACCGTCATCGCGAACCATCACATGACCTTCCTTTTGGCCGCTTCATGGACCGTGCAAACTTTTCATAAAAAGGACGTTTATCAGAGTATTGCGTGACAGGATACGGAGAATGTGTCCGGCGCATTGACCGGTTCTATGGCCGCTTGCGCTTGATGCATAGATACCGGTGCCCAATCGATGCCTCCCCCTCGAACCCCGGCGGGGAAGCCCGCCGGGTTCGCTTCGTTCAGCGTCTCGCGCTGAACGCTTCCTGCCGGATTGACTGGGTTGCTCTGCAATCTCGCAACATCGCTGCCACTCAAATCTGGTTGTGGTCATTCATGTTGTATCGTATCGAGCGAACAATTTCGCAGGGGGTCGATACATGAAGCATCCGTTGACGTCACTCGCAGCAGCCGGGCTCGCGCTCGCGATAGTCACGCCGGAGCCTGTTACCGCACAAGGCTACCAGGTCGACTGCGCCATCCTGCTGTGCCTCGCGGGTGGCTGGCCAGCATCTGCGCCCTGTGCGCACGCGCGGGCGGTTTTCATCCGCAGGATCACGCCTTGGCCGGTCGAGCCGCCACTGCAGATCTGGCGGTGCCCAATGGGCGCCTCGTTCGACGTCCCTGCCCCTCTATCGCCGATGGAGCGCCTGTACGACATCACCTTCCGATCCGGCTCTGCGATCAGCGTCCCGGATGCGACAGGTCCATTGGTCCTGGCGCAGGCCGATAAACGCGCTGATATCGACATCTCTGGCAGCGCCTTCGATTTCGTGCGGAGCATCCGCGTCTACCACATCCAGTTCAGCCAACATCGGGATCGTGACGGTGATTGCATCCGCTACGACTCGACCAGGCTCGGCTCCTACGGTGTGCAGGGCGATTATAACTGGCAGCGCTCAAGTGTCGCTGCCGTTCCGCCTGCCTCGCTTCTGCCCCGGCCCGAGCATTGCGGTTGGGTGAGTTATCGCTCGGTCTTCGTCGATTGGCGCGACCATGAAGGCAACTATGGCTTCGAAGAGGTCCGCTACTGAACCCCACACGGGCCAGTGTCGCGCTGGCCCGCCCTGAACCCCTTGCACCGGAGGCAGTGCAACAAACCCACAAAGGGAAACGACGCCAGACCGAGAATCCTGACGCCGCGCTAGGGCCTGTTGACGTTTGAGAATTCCCATATCGGCTTCGGAGTGATTCAAGGTTGCCAAATGGGAGGTGACCTTGATCCGCATGACCTTGACCGAAGCGATGCGCGAGCCGACACCGCGCGGGCGGACCAGCTGGCAGCCTTCGTCAGTCAGGATGCTGCTGAAACGGGCCGGAAAGCTCGGGCTGCTTTGAGTCCGTCTAACCGCTGCGACAGCCACGCTCTTGCTGGCGTCAACATCCATCATGCACTAATAAATACGTGGGATACCCAATGGGGGCCAGTTCAGGTCAGTCGTTCTGTCCGGCAGTGCGTTTTTTTAACTCGAAGGACTTGTTGTGATTTCGGTTAGACAGTGTGCACTCCCGGGCCTTCTGATCCTGACACCGAAGCGGTTCGGCGACGAGCGCGGCTTCTTTTCCGAAAGCTGGAACCGCCGCACGCTGGAGGAAGCGGGCGTGCATCTGCCGGATTTCGTGCAGGACAACCATTCGCTTTCGCGCCAAGCGGGCACGCTGCGCGGGCTGCACTACCAGTCGCCGCCGCATGCTCAAGGGAAGCTCGTGCGCTGCGGGCGGGGGCGGCTCTTCGACGTGGCGGTCGATGCCCGTCTCGGCTCGCCGACCTACGGTCGCTGGTTCGGGACCGAACTCAGTTTCGAGAATGGCCGCCAACTCTGGATCCCCGCGGGCTTCCTGCACGGCTTCGTCACCTGCGAACCCGATACCGAAGTCGTCTACAAATGCACCGACTACTACGCGCCCGAATGTGACGGCGCGGTGCGCTGGGATTCGGTCGGCATCGACTGGGGCCTTCAGGGCGCGCCGATCCTGTCGCCCAAGGACGCCGCTGCGGTGCCGTTCGACGCCTTCGACTCGCCCTTCACCTATGAGGGGGCAAGATGAAGCTCCTGGTCACGGGCGGCGCAGGCTTCATCGGCTCGGCGGTGGTGCGTCTGGCGGTGGCGCGCGGTCATCACGTCGTCAATCTCGACGCGCTTACCTATGCCGCCTGCCTCGAGAATGTCGCCAGCGTCGCGGACTCGTCCTGTTACGCCTTCGAACACGCCGATATCCGCGACCGTGCCGCACTGGAGCGGATCTTCGCCACCCACCGCCCCGACGCGGTGATGCACCTGGCCGCCGAAAGCCACGTCGACCGCTCGATCGACGGGCCGGCCGACTTCATCGAGACCAACATCACCGGCACCTTCAACCTGCTCGAGGCCGCGCGCGCCCATTGGCACGCGCTGGGGCGGCCCGAAAGCTTCCGCTTCCACCACATCTCGACCGACGAGGTCTTCGGCAGTCTCGGCCCCGACGGGCAGTTCACGGAAGAGACACCCTACGACCCGCGCTCGCCATACTCGGCCTCAAAAGCCGCCTCGGACCACCTGGTGCGGGCCTGGTTCCACACCTACGGACTGCCCGTGGTGTTGTCGAACTGCTCCAACAATTACGGGCCCTACCATTTCCCCGAGAAGCTGATCCCGGTGGTGATCCTCAACGCGCTGCACGACCGGCCGATCCCGGTCTACGGCCAGGGCCAGAACGTGCGCGACTGGCTTTATGTCGAGGATCATGCCGACGCGCTCCTGACCGTTCTTGAACACGGCACGCCAGGACACAGCTACGCCATCGGCGGCGAGAACGAGGCGACGAATATCGACCTCGTGCGCAGGATCTGCGCGCTGCTCGACATCCGCCACCCCCAGGGAGCGCCGCATGATCGACTGATCACCTTCGTCGCGGACCGCCCGGGGCACGATCTGCGCTACGCCATCAACCCCGCGCGGATCCGCAGGGAACTGGGCTGGCGGCCGTCCGTCACGCTCGACGAGGGCCTCGCGCGAACCATCGACTGGTACCTGGCGAACGAGACCTGGTGGCGCCCGCTGTTGGCCCGTCACGGCCTGGGGCAACGGTTGGGGACGAAGGCATGAGGCGACCGACCGCAGCGAAACACCGCCTGCGTTCGGCCGGGAAGGTGCCTCCTCGCATCGAGACGGACCGACTGGTGCCGCCATGCGCCTCCTGATCTTCGGCCAGACCGGCCAGGTCGCGCGCGAACTGGCCTGCGCCCTGCCCCGGGGATGGGAGGGCGACTTCCTCGGCCGTGGCCGGGCGGATCTGGCGAACCCCGAAGACTGTGCCGCCGTGGTCGCCGCAACCGACGCCAATGCGGTGATCAACGCCGCCGCCTATACCGCCGTCGACCGCGCCGAGGAGGAGAAGGAGCTGGCAAACACCATCAACGGCGCCACCCCGGCCGCGATGGCCCTCGCCGCCGCCAGGCGCGGCCTGCCCTTCGTCCACATCTCGACCGACTACGTCTTCGACGGAAGCGGAACGCATGCCCGCGCGCCCTCCGAGCCGACCGAACCGCTGGGCGCCTATGGAAGATCGAAGCTCGCGGGCGAGATCGGCGTGCGCGCCGCGGCCGGGCCCCACGCGATCCTGCGTACCAGCTGGGTCTTCTCGGCGCATGGCTCGAACTTCGTGAAGACCATGCTGCGACTCGGAGCAGAGCGCGACGAGCTGCGCGTCGTTGCCGACCAGATCGGTGGGCCGACGCCCGCGGCGGACATCGCCCGCGCCTGCCTGACCGTGGCCCGCGCCCTGCGCGACGATCCGGCGCTGTTGGGCACCTATCACCTGGCCGGCGTGCCCCCGGTCAGCTGGGCCGACTTCGCCCGCGCGATCATGGACAGCGCTGGCCTGAACTGCCGGATCATCGACATCCCCACGAGCGAGTACCCGACGCCCGCGCGCCGCCCGCTCAATTCGCGGCTCGACGGCAGGTCGCTGAAGACTGCCTTCGGGATTGACCCGCCCGACTGGCGCACGGGGCTCAGGGCGGTTCTGAACGAGTTGAAGGGAGCACGGACATGAGCAGCCGCAAGGGCATCATCCTCGCCGGTGGCACCGGCACGCGCCTCTGGCCGATCACGCTGGGCGTCTCGAAGCAGCTCCTGCCGGTCTACGACAAGCCGATGATCTACTACCCGCTCTCGGCGCTGATGCTGGCCGGCATACGCGAGATTGCGATCATCACCACGCCGGAGGACCAGGCCCAGTTCCAGCGGCTGATGGGCGACGGCGGCCAGTGGGGGCTCTCCTTCACCTGGATCGTCCAGCCGAAACCCGAGGGGCTGGCGCAGGCCTATTTGCTGGTCGAGGAGTTCCTGGCAGGCGCCGCCTCGGCGATGGTGCTGGGCGACAACATCTTCTTCGGCCACGGGCTGCCGGAACTGATGGCCGCGGCCGACGCCCGGCCCGAAGGCGGCACGGTCTTCGGCTACCGCGTCGCCGATCCCGAACGCTACGGCGTCGTTGCCTTCGACCGCGTCGGCCAGGTGCAGTCGATCGTCGAGAAGCCCGAGCGACCCGCGTCGAGCTACGCCGTCACCGGGCTCTACTTCCTCGACGGCACGGCGCCCGAGCGCGCCCGGCACGTAACGCCGTCGGCACGGGGAGAGCTCGAAATCGTCTCGGTGCTGGAAAGCTACCGCGCCGAGGGGGCGCTCGCAGTCGAACGGATGGGCCGCGGCTATGCCTGGCTCGATACCGGCACGCATGGCAGCCTGCTCGATGCGGGCAATTTCGTGCGCACGCTGCAGGATCGGCAGGGCACGCAGGTCGGCTGCCCCGAAGAGATCGCCTTTGCGGCCGGCTGGATCGACGCCAACCGCCTGCGCACCCATGCCGCCACCTACGGCAAGAGTCGATACGGTCGCTACCTGACCGATTTATTGCGCGAGTCCGAGCACTGATGCCCCGTCAGAAACTGCGTCGATAAATCCCGCCGCAGCGGCCGCTTACTTGTCCCCGCGTAGTTTCTTCGCGTGCGATTGAGGTTGTTACCTGTGTTACG
The DNA here is from genome assembly GCA_003558415.1 of Hyphomicrobiales bacterium. Taxonomy (GTDB): domain Bacteria; phylum Pseudomonadota; class Alphaproteobacteria; order Rhodobacterales; family Rhodobacteraceae; genus Alkalilacustris. The sequence goes on along the minus strand of PWLT01000012.1, from coordinate 4,477 downwards.
GTACAGTCCGTGATCCATGTCTCCGGGTCGGACGGAGCGGAATCTGGCGGAGAGAGGGGGATTCGAACCCCCGAGACGGTTTCCCGCCTACACGCTTTCCAGGCGTGCGCCTTCGACCACTCGGCCACCTCTCCACAGGCCGGGCGAGATACCCATGCGGAGGGCGATATTGCAAGAGTGGATTGGCGCGGACGAATCGGCGGGGCCACAACGCTCCTACCCCACGTCCAAGCGTTTCGCGCGCGAAACGCCCCACTGACTTCCGGCACCCATTTCGCGCAGGATATCGCGGCGACGGGCGGCTTGCGCGCGGCCAGTGCGGAACCCGCCGATTCCGATCCAAGCCCGAGACAAGAGATGCAGGGCTGCGCTTCCGAGGCGATATGGGACCGTCTGCACATCATGCGCGAATGCCTTGACGAAAACTCAATCGGAAGGAGGTGCCGTGGGCTGGCCAGGCCGTTCCGGGCTGAACTGGATGCTTGCAAAAGCGTGATCTGGTTGCGGTTTCTGTCGCATCCTCGGACATCTTGGAGTAACGTCCGCCGATATTGTGACCCGCTGGCCGGCCGTCCTTCAGGCGCTCCCTGGCGGGATTGAAGAAGAGGTCGTTTGCCCATGTCGACATCGGATTTCCTGGCCCGAACGCTTCCGCGCAGCAGCGGCGGGGGGCTTGCCGTCAATCCGCTAGGAATCCTGCTGTTTCTGGCGCTGGTTGCGGTCTCGGTGCCAGTCTTCTGGATCGGGCTCACCTCGCTCGTGCGGGCATGGTCGACACCGGAATACAGCCATGGCTGGCTCATTCCGTTCATCTCGCTCTACCTCTTTCTTCGCGAACTGCGCACGATGCCCGAGCCGCAACCGCTCGGCGCCTGGAACCTGCGCGCGCGCTGGCCGGGGCTGGCGGTGATCGCATTGGGGCTTCTGATTGCGCTCGTCGGCAACGTCACCCGCATCCCGCATTTCGCCACCTACGGGCTGATCGTCTGGGTGGGCGGCGTGGTGCTGACGGTCTTCGGATGGGAGCGGGGGAGGAAGCACCAGCTGCCGGTCTTCCACCTGATCTTCATGCTGCCGTTGCCGACCTTCGTCTATTTCAAGCTGATCGCGTTCTTGCAGACGGTGTCGTCGGAAATCGGCGTCTTCTTCGTGCGGATGATGAACATTCCGGTCTATCTGGAAGGCAACGTGATCGACCTCGGCGTCTACAAGCTGCAGGTGGCCGAGGCCTGTGCGGGGCTGCAATACCTCTTCCCGATCCTCAGCTTCACCTATCTCTTCGCGATCCTCTATCGCGGGCCGATGTGGCACAAGGTGTTCCTGTTCCTGCTTGCCGCGCCGCTGACGGTACTGATGAACTCTTTCCGGATCGGGATGATCGCGGTCCTGGTGAACCAGTACGGCATCTCCCATGCCGAGGGCTTCCTGCATGCTTTCGAGGGTTGGGTGATCTTCATCACCTGCATCGGCATCCTGTTCCTGGTGTCAATCGGACTGCAGCGGTTGACCCCGAATCCCCTGCCGCTGTCCAGGGCTGTCGATCTCGACACGCACGGGATGGGCCCGATCGCAGCACGCGTGCTGCGCATCCGCCCTTCTCTGGGCCTGGCGCTGGGGCTGGGGCTGACCGCGACGCTCGCCGCCGGAATGACGGTGCAGCGCGACGGCGGCATGGTGACCCCCGAGCGCGACCCATTCTCGATATTCCCTCGCGAAGTCGCGGAATGGTCCGGGCGGCAAGCCTTTCTTGATCCTGGCATCGAACGCGTTCTGGGGGCGACCGACTACTTGGACATGACCTATGTCAGCCAGGCCGAGACGGCCCCGGTGAACATGTTCGTGGCCTATTACGACAAGCAGACCGAGGGCTCGGGTATCCATTCGCCCGAGGTCTGCCTGCCCGCCGGCGGCTGGGAGATCTCCTCCTTCCGCACGCATGAGGTGGACATGCCGGGCACATCCTTCGGCACCTTCAACGTCAACCGCGCGGTGATCCAGCAGGGGCTGGAGCAGCAGCTGGTCTATTACTGGTTCGAACAGCGCGGCCGGCGCTTCGCCAACGACTTCGCCGCAAAGCTGAGCGTGGTCTATGACAGCATCATGATCGACCGGACCGATGGCGCACTCGTGCGCTTCATCACCCCGATCCGCGCGGACGAGCCCGAAGGCGCCGCCGATGCTCGCCTGCAACGCCTGATGCGCGAGACCCTGCCCTACCTGCCGCGCTTCATCCCAGAATAACCGCGTCCAGAGCGCCAGCTGTCGCTCGACCGGCCCAGCATGTTTCGCACGCGAAACGCGCCGCCCTCCGCGGGGTGCTCAGCGCCAAAAGCGCGGGATGCCGATCTCATCGAAGGCGGCGTCGGAGGAGAGGAGCGGCAGGCCTTCGCGCCGGGCGAGGGCGGCGATGAGGCGGTCAAACGGGTCGCGGTGGTTCCAGTCCATCATCGACGCCTCCAGCGCCACGGCGGCCGTGAGGGGCACGAGATCGTAGCCGTCCGCCCGCGCCCGCGCCTCGAGTTCGCCCAGATGCGGCAGCATTTCGGGCCAGCGTCCCAACCGCACCTTCTGCCCGATCTCGTAGAAGGAAATCGCCGCGACAGTGAGACGGCTCGCCTGCTCCATCCGCGCGCGCGGCACCGCAGGCAGGCGCGGGTCGTCAGTCAGCGCCATGGCGAAGGCGTTGGTGTCGAGGAGAAACGCACTCACGTCCCCGGCCCTTCCCCCTCTTCGGAGCCCTCCCATGCGCGCAGTTCATCCTCTTCCAGCGGCGCGAGGAAGGCCTCGGGTGGCGGCGCGACCACGCCTTTGAGGCTGCCCAGGCGCACTGGGGTCCGCCGCGCGGGGATCAGTTCCGCCGCCGGGATGCCGTGGCGGGTAATGATGACCCGCTCCCCCCGCTCCACCGCCTCCAGGAGACGCGAGAGATTGGTCTTGGCTTCGTGAACGGATGCCTGCATTGTGGCCGCCCTGATTTAGCTAAGTCTTAGCTAAGCCGTGCGACCCAAACAGTCAATCCCAGATAGCTGCGCAGATGGCTGACCCGGGAGCGGCGATGTTGGCCGTTTCGCGCGCGAATGCGCTACTCCCCCTTGGCAAGCCAGGCGCGGAGGCGGCGAGCGAGGGCGGCGTTGATACCGGGTCCGGTAATGGTGATGCGGTCGCGCCCGGGCTCGTAGGTGACGATCGGCGGGACGGGAGTTGAGTCCGGGCGGGCTGCCGGGGTTGTCCGGTCCCTGATCGCGGCGTCGGTTACCGACCCCTGCCCTGGCGTCGCCGCGGGGGCGGGGGTGCTGAGGCGGTTGAGAAGCGCGAGTTCGTCCTCGGCGCGCTCGGGCGGGCTGTCTTGCAGCGCCCTGGCGATGCGGGTGGCGAGGGTCTTGTCGGCCAAGAGAGCGGTGGCGAGGCGCAGGCCGAGGCGTTCGGGAATCGCCGCGGGGAAGCGCAGATCAGCATCAAGCGCCCGGACGATGTGCAAAAACGAGCCGATCTTGGAACGGCGGGGGCGGGAGGCGGCGGCGAAGAGGATCTGCAGGGCTTCGGTGTCGTCCGAAAAGACACCGGCCGCGACGGCGCGGGCGGCTATGCGGGCACGTTCGTAATAGGAGAGGCCGACGCGGATCTCGTTTTCCTCGACCATGGCGAGGTAGGCTTCAGGTGCATCGGCAGGGCGGCGCAGGAGCGCGAGCACCGTGGCATAAACGGGGTCGCCGGTCTCGGCATGGAGCGTGCGCAAGGCCGCGAGCCGTCGCCAGCCCGAGATCAGCCCGTAGCGCCCATCCTCGAGCGCCACGACCTCTATTGGAACCTGCTGGCCGCGCGCGCGAATCGAGGCAATCAGCGCTGTCTGGGCCTCTTCCTCGATTCCCAGCCGGTCACGCACCAGGTAATCGGCCTGCACAACCTCAAGCGGCAGCGGCTGGATCATCCGGCCCTCGGCGCGGGCGCGCTCGAACCGCTGCGCCATCTCCTCAAGCGCTGAGGTCGCCGCGGCCTCGGCCGCCACTTCGGCGATTGGCGGGCGGCGGCCGGGCGACGAGGCAGGGGGTGTGACTGCGGGCTCTGCCAGCAGGGGGGCGGCTGTCAGGCGACGACGCTTGGCCATGGCTCAGCGTGCCTCCGATCCGGGGACAGCGTTTCGCGCGCGAAACACCCCGTCCCCGACGGTCGTCCGGTTAGTCATCCATTCCGTAGCGTTTCGCGCGCGAAACATGACCTTCCTCCTTATTCCGCCGCTGCCTTTGCGGCCAGTTCGTCGCGTCGCCAGATTCCGATCAGGAGTTTCTTGAACGCGGCGTAGGTCTCGTCGAAAGTCTCGCGCCCTCTCGCATAGGTGTCGCGGTTGAAATCGCGATAGTCGGCCTCGTAGATCCCCGCCACCTGCTCGCCGGCCTGGCCGATGAGCGCGGTGTATTCCTGCCGCGAGGGGCTGAGCGTGCGCCCGAGATAGGCCTGGATCAGCGCCGCGAGTTCGCCC
>PWLT01000076.1 GCA_003558415.1 Hyphomicrobiales bacterium | reverse complement strand
ATGCGGCCGGTCGGGATGGCGCGCGACCTGGCACTTGCGCCACGGCGTGAGCCCCTTGTAGAGATCGCGCAGCATCGCATCGGCCTTGCGATCAAGCGCCGTGGCCTCCTTCTCGACATCCATCTCTGGGCTCTGCCGGGCCATCGCCCGCAGCTCCTCGGCCTTGCCCTCGATCTCGGCCAGCGGCCTTTCGAATTCGAGATAGTTCATGTCCAGCTCCGAAATCGGCCTTCGCGCTGTATGCCCGCCCCTGCGCACTCATGCAACTCGCCAGCGCAACACCTGCTTCTTCTTTGCAGAAATATCCCCGCCGGAGGCAGCGCCCGCCGCCCGGCATCATGCCGGGCGGCGGGCGAAACCTCGCTTGCGTGTCACATTCCCATAACTTTTCCCTGCCAGAATGTTCCCTGCAGCTTCCACCAGCCCATGAGAGGTTCCCGCATGGATCAGGACGCGCTCTTCACACAGATGTTCGGCAGCCACGACGAACCCTTGACCTGCCCGGCCACGCCTCGCACCGGCGCCCCCGTGCAGTCGGAGCAGCCCTCCGAATCGAGGGCACCGCGCGGCGGAACTGCGGTGCTCAACCTTTCGCGATCATCTCTGCCTGGCGAACGATCACCTGCGCCTGCTTGATGCTCGCGATATCGACCAGCCGCCCCTTGTAGACGGTCGCACCCGCCCCCTCCGCCTTGGCCGTCTCCATCGCCGCGAGGATCTCGCGCGCCTCGGCCACGGCCTCGTCGGAGGGCGTGAACACCTCATTGGCCAGCGCCACCTGCTTGGGATGGATGGCCCATTTGCCGACCATGCCCAGCGTCGCCGAGCGCCGCGCCTGGGCGCGGAACCCCTCCTCATCCGAGAAATCGCCGAACGGGCCGTCGACCGGCAGCACCCCATGCGTGCGGCAGGCCGCGACGATCGCCGCCTGCGCCCAGTGCCAGGGATCGGTCCAGTAGCGCGCGCCCTCATGCAGCATGTAATAATGTTCCTGCGTGCCACCGATTCCGGTGGTCGCCATGCCCATCGAGGCCGCGAAATCCGCCGCGCCCAGGCTCATCGCCTCCAGCCGGGGCGAGGCGGCAGCGATCTCCTCGACATGGCTGATGCCCGCAGCCGATTCGATGATCACCTCGAAGGCAAGCCGCCGCTCGCGCCCGGCCGCCCGTTCGGCCGCCGTGACCAGCGCATCCACCGCATAGAGATCCGCCCCGCAGCCGACCTTGGGGATCATGATCGCATCCAGCCGCGGCCCGGCGCGCTCCACCAGTTCCACGACGTCGTGGTGCCACCAGGGCGTGTCGAGCCCGTTGATGCGCACCGAAAGCGTCTTGTCGCCCCAGTCGATATCCCCGATCGCCTCGACGATGTTGCGCCGCGCCTGGGGCTTGTCGTCGGGCGCCACCGAATCTTCCAGATCGAGATTGATGACATCGGCGGCACTCGCGGCCATCTTCTCGAAGATTGCCGGGCGCGAACCGGGGCCGAAAAGCTGGCACCGGTTGAGGCGCGCCGGAGGGGCGGGTTGTATGCGAAAGCTCATCTGGTCTCCACCGGGCAAGAAGATTTCAGGATCTGACGCCGAATGGCTAGGATATTGCGCGAGGGCATTCAACCCTGCGGCCGCTGCCGCGCCAAAACCGGCGCCTGCGCAGCAGACCCGGCGCGAACGGGAGGTGCCGCCGGACCCGGCGGCGCGCGGATTTCTTGCGCAGAAGTTGCCTTTTTGCGAAGAAGTTCCCTTCAAGTGGCGGATCCGGCCTGGATTTCTCAGCACATTCGCCTTGTTTCAGGTCAAGGTCGCGCAAGCCTGACAGGAGGGATTCATGACCATCGAAACGCCGTATCTGCTGTTTCTGGGCGACGCGCCGGACCCGCTGGCGGCCAAGGTCGCGCAAGGCATCAAGGACTGGCGCCCCGAATTCGCCATCGGCCAGCTCCGCATGGAGGGCTGTCGCGCCGACATGAAGCTGCCGGACATGGACCTCGAACAGGCGAAGGCCGCCGGGGCGAAAACGCTGGTGATCGGCGTGGCCAATCGCGGTGGTTTCATCTCGCCCGAATGGAAGAAGATCCTCGTCCAGGCGCTTGAGGAGGGGTTCGACCTCGCCTCGGGGCTGCATAACCTGCTGCGCGAGGAGGAGGATCTCGCCGCCGTGGCCCGCGCCACGGGGCGCCGCCTGCACGATGTGCGCGTGCCTTCCGTCAAGTACCCCATCGCCAATGGCGAGAGGCGCACCGGCAAGCGCTGCCTGGCTGTGGGCACTGACTGCTCGGTGGGCAAGATGTACACGGGGCTCGCGATGGAGCGCGAAATGCGCGAGCGCGAGATGAAGGCCAGCTTCCGCGCCACCGGCCAGACCGGTATCCTGATCACCGGCGAGGGCGTGCCGCTCGACGCCGTGATCGCCGATTTCATGGCGGGCTCCGTTGAGTGGCTCACCCCCGATAACGACCCCGATCACTGGGACCTGATCGAGGGGCAGGGATCACTGTTTCACGTCTCCTATTCCGGGGTGACCTTGGCGCTGATCCATGGCGGGCAACCCGATGCGCTGATCCTGTGCCATGAACCCACGCGCGAGCATATGCGCGGGCTGCCGGGCTACAAACTGCCCACGCTGGAGGCGCTGCGCGAACTGGCGCTGCAACTTGCGCATGTGGCCAACCCCGACTGCAAGGTGATCGGGATTTCCGTCAACACCGCCGCAATGGACGACGACGAGGCCAAAGCCTATCTCGCCGATGTCGAGGCACGCATGGGGCTGCCCACGGTGGATCCCTTCCGCCACGGCGCCGCGCGGCTGGTCGATGCGCTTGAGGCGGTGTGATCGCATGCAACTGAGCGTCACGCCCGAAAGCTTCCGCCTGGCCGAGGTGTTCACCATCGCGCGCGGCTCACGTAGCGAGGCGCAGGTACTCACCCTGCGCATCGACGAGGGCGGCGTCACCGGCCGGGGCGAATGCGTCCCCTATGCCCGCTATGGCGAAACGCTGGACAGCGTGGCCGCGCAGATCGAGGGGCTCGCGCTTCCCATCGACCGCGCTGCGCTGCAAAGCGCCCTGCCCGCCGGTGCCGCGCGCAACGCCGTCGATTGCGCGCTGTGGGATCTGGAAGCCAAGCGCACGGGCCGGCGCGTGTGGGAAATCGCCGGACTGCCGGCGCCCGGCCCCGAGATCACCGCCTTCACCCTGTCGCTGGATGCGCCCGAGAAGATGCGCGCGGCTGCCGCGCGCAACGCCCACCGCCCGCTGCTCAAGATCAAGCTGGGCACCCCCGACGACATGCCGCGGCTGGAGGCGGTGCGCGACGGCGCGCCCGATGCGCGCATCATCGTCGATGCCAATGAGGGGTGGAGCGCCGAGGTCTATTCCGAACTCGCCCCGCATCTGCTGCGCCTCGGCGTGGCGATGGTCGAGCAGCCCCTGCCCGCGGGCGCCGACGACATGCTGTCCGAAATCGAACGCCCCCTGCCCGTCTGCGCCGATGAAAGCTGCCATGACCGCGCCAGCCTGCCGGAGCTACGCGGCAAGTACGACATGATCAACATCAAGCTCGACAAGCCCGGCGGGCTGACCGAGGCATTGGCGCTGCGCACGGCGGCGCGGGAGGCAGGCTTTGAGGTCATGGTGGGCTGCATGGTCGGCACCTCGCTGGCCATGGCGCCGGCCGTGCTGGT
>PWLT01000148.1 GCA_003558415.1 Hyphomicrobiales bacterium | reverse complement strand
GTCGATGACGAATGCTATCGTATTTTGCATCAGTTTGCATCAGTAAACCGTGCCATGTTCTGGGTATGTCCTGTCCCGTTCTCTCTTTGTACGGCGCTCACATCAGCGGCAGAAATCTATCTAAGTATTTGATTATAGCCCCCTATAATTCGGAGACTCGCGCGTGATCTGCACATCGTGGACATGACTTTCGCGCAGCCCCGCGCCCGAGATGCGCACGAAGCGGCAGTTCCGCCGCATCTGCGCCACATCGCCATTGCCGGTATAGCCCATCGCCGCGCGCAGGCCACCCACGAGCTGATGGATCACCGCGCCGGCCGAGCCCTTGTAGGGCACCTGCCCCTCGACGCCCTCGGGCACCAGCTTGTCGGAGGCCGCATCCTTCTGGAAGTAGCGATCGGCCGAGCCGCGCGCCATGGCGCCCAGCGAGCCCATGCCGCGATAGCTCTTGTAGCTGCGGCCCTGATAGAGGATCACCTCGCCGGGGCTCTCGTCGGTGCCCGCGATCGCCGAGCCGACCATCGCGCAGGAGGCGCCCGCCGCGATCGCCTTGGCGAAATCGCCCGAGAACTTGATGCCCCCGTCGGCGATCACCGGCACATCGCCCGCGGCCGCCGCGCAATCCATGACCGCGGTGAGTTGGGGCACGCCCACTCCCGCCACGACCCGCGTTGTACAGATCGAGCCCGGCCCGATGCCGACCTTCACCGCATCCGCGCCCGCGTCGATCAGCGCCCGCGTGGCCTCGGCCGTGGCCACGTTCCCGGCAATGACCTGGACCTCGTTGGAGAGTTTCTTGACCCGCTCCACCGCTTCGCTGACAGCACGCGAATGCCCATGCGCGGTGTCGATCACCACGATGTCGGTGCCCGCGTCTATCAGTGCCTCGGAACGCTCGAACCCCGCATCGCCCACGGTCGTGGCGGCAGCCACCCGCAGCCGGCCCAGATCGTCCTTGCAGGCGGTGGGGTTGAGCACCGCGCGCTCGATGTCGCGCAGCGTCAGCAGCCCCGTCAGCCGCCCCTCGGCATCGGTTACCAGCAGCTTCTCGATGCGCCGCGCCTGCATGAGCGAGCGCGCCTCGCCCCGGTCGGCGGGCTCGCGCAGGATGGCGAGATCGTCGGAGGTCATCATGACCCGCACCGGGGTGGCATCATCGGTCGCAAAGCGCATATCGCGATTGGTGACGATGCCCAGCACCCGCCCGCGCTCGTCGATCACCGGAAAGCCCGTGACGGAATAGCGCTCCTGCAGGGCCTTGGCATCGGCCAGTGTCTGATCGGGGCGCAGGGTGACCGGGTTGTAGACGATGCCGGATTCGAACCGCTTGACGCGGCGCACCTCGTCGGCCTGTGCCGCGATGTCGAGATTGCGGTGAATCACGCCGATACCGCCGGCCTGAGCCATGGCGATGGCCATGCGCGCCTCGGTCACCGTGTCCATCGCCGAACTGAGCAGCGGGATGTTCATGCGGATGGCGCGGGTGACCTGCGTTGCGGTGTCGGCCTCGGAGGGCAGGACGCTGGAGGCCCCCGGCAGCAGCAGCACGTCGTCGAAGGTAAGCGCCTCGCGAATCTCCATGCGGGAATCTCCTCGGCAGGGTTCGTTTGGCACTTCCCTATTTCACTTCGCGCCGGGAAAGGGAAGGGGCAACCTCAGGCCTGCGCGGCGTTGGTCATGGCGGCCAGTTTGCCCCGCGCCCAGGCCTGCGCGACCTTGAAGGCAATCGGCGGGATCGCCAGCGTGGCCAGGGCCAGCACCGCGCCCGCCGCGATCTGGACGAGCACGGACCCGCCCGCCACCGCAAAGAGCGCCGAGGCAAAGGCCGCCAGCGGAAAGGTGAACGCCCCCCACATGGGCGAGAAACCGGCTTCCATGATCCATCGCGCCGAGACGAGCAGCGCCGCGAAGATTACCGCCGCCAGCACCGCCATCACGGCGGCATAGCCCCCCATGCCAAGCATCGCCGCCACCGTCGCGAGCAGGCTCGCGGGTGCGAGGTGAATGGCCAGCAGCGGGCGCAGCGGCGGCGGCGGAATGCGCCGCACCAACTGCCACAGGCTCGCGGCCCAGATCAGCGCCGCCAGCCCCGTGCAGGCGAAAAGCACGGGCGCCGCGAGTTCCGCCTGGCCCAGGGGGATGCCCGCCAAGGGCGCGACGATGAAACCCACGAAGACCAGATGCCAGACCGGAGTGACGCTGCGCGCCTCGTCCGACCCCACAAACAGCACCCGCACCACCAGGAGCGCCAGCAGCAGATGCGCGACTACTCCGGCGAGCAGGAGCATCAGCGCCAACCTTGGGGCATAGGGGACAAGCGTCGCCGCCAGCAGCATCAGCGACATGGTCATCGCCGCCATGCCCGCGCGTCCCGGCAGCGGGCGCAGATCCTCGGTGACCACGGCTGGGCGGCGCAGCGCCTTGGCCAGCCAGGCCGCGAGCGCGAAGACGAAGATGAGCGATACCGCGCCGAGGATCAACTCGCCCACGGCTGCGGGAAGCGCCAGCGCCTCGCCCGCGCGCCGCCATGCCAGCCCGAGGCCGAACAGCCCCATCACCGGCGGAAATATCGCCGGCGGGGTTCGCCGCCAGAATGCCGCCTTGTCCTGCATTGCTCACGCTCCCCCGCTTTGTCCCATTCCTCTTGTCGAATAGGACAGGCGCATCAGGATGAAAAGCACCGATGCATCGCCATCTCAGGTGCGGGAGGCGCCCGAATCCCCTATCGTCACGGGCGCGGAGCCTGTAGAAGCCAGACGCCGCACCCCGAGCGCACGGGAGCAGCGCGCGGGCGAGGCATCGGGCCAGTGCAGGAGCCGCCATGGGCACGCAGGAAAAGTCACAGGCCCGGATCGCCAAGGTGCTGGCGCGCGCGGGCGTCGCCTCGCGCCGCGGGGCCGAGGCGATGATCATGGAGGGGCGCGTGAGCGTGAACGGCCGGCGCATCGACAGCCCGGCGCTCAACGTCTCGCCCGAGGACCGGATCACCGTGGACGGCAAGCCGCTCGCCCCGCCCGAGCCGCTGCGGGTATGGCTTTATCACAAGCCTGCGGGTCTGGTGACGACCGCGCGCGATGAGAAGGGGCGCGCGACCATCTTCGAGAAGCTCCCCCCGGAGTTGCCGCGCGTGATGCCGGTGGGGCGGCTCGACATCACCTCCGAAGGGCTCTTGCTGCTGACCAATGACGGCGAGATCAAGCGGCGGCTGGAACTGCCCGCCACCGGCTGGCTGCGCAAGTATCGCGTGCGCGTCAAGGGCACGCCCGAGGAGGCCGCGTTGGAAAAACTGCGCGCGGGGATCGAGATCGAGGGAGAACGTTTCCGCCCGATGCTGGTGACGCTTGATCGCCAGCAAGGCGCCAATGCCTGGCTGACCGTGGGCATTCGCGAGGGCCGCAACCGCGAGGTGCGTCGCGCGATGGAGGCGATCGGGCTGGAGGTCAACCGGCTGATCCGCATCGGTTACGGCCCCTTCAAGCTCGGCGATCTGGCGCCCGGCGCGGTTGAGGAGATCCGCCCGCGGATCGTACGCGAGCAGCTTGGCCTGGACGCGCCTGCGGGACCGACCGCAGCCGCCGCGCCGGCCCGGCGCAAGGGCCCCGCGCGCCGCTCGAAGGGCTCGAAGGGCAAGCCGCGCGGGCGCGAATGATTGCCGCGCCGGGCGGGGCTTGCGCTTTTCTTCGCACGCC
>PWLT01000203.1 GCA_003558415.1 Hyphomicrobiales bacterium | reverse complement strand
CGCAGGCGTTCGCTGTCGTGATCCTCGGCGACGAGTTCGGCGGCCTGCGCGCTGTCGTCTTCGAGCGCGTCGATCCATTCGCGCCCCTCATCCTCGGAGGACTGCGTGGCGTTGAGCGAGAAATCCGAGCCCGACAGGCGGCCTTCCATCATCTCCACATCGTGCAGCGGCACCCCGACCTCGCGCGCGATCATCTCGCGCAGCTGGTGGCGGTCCAGCGTCTCGCCGCGCGCCATCGCCTCGCGTTCGATCTGCGCCTGGACGCGGCGCAGGTTGAAGAACAGTGATTTCTGGCTTGAGGTGGAGCCGGTGCGCACCATCGACCAGTTGCGCATCACATAGTCCTGGATGCTCGCCTTGATCCACCACACCGCATAGGTCGAGAAGCGCACGCCCCGGTCGGGGTCGAATTTGTCGGCCGCCTTCATCAGCCCGAGGCTGGCCTCCTGAATGAGGTCGTTCATCGGTGCCCCGTAGCGGCGATATTTCGAGGCCATCGAGATTGCCAGGCGCATATAGGCCGTGATGAGTCTGTGAAGTGCGGCCTCGTCTCGATTGTCGCGCCATGCATAGGCCAGGCGCAGTTCCGTCTCAGCGTCGAGCATCTCCGCACGCATCGCGCGGCGGGAGAATTTCTGATCGCTCAGGGCGTTTTCGTCGCTTGCCATGTTTCACCCCCGGTTTCGGCCGTTTGCCCGCTCAATCTGCCGCGAACTTCCGGGTTACGCGCCGGCTGCCCGACCGGATCAGTAAAACCCTAACAATTGAGTCACCTTCTGTCTGGTCACAGTTGCGAGATGCGCGCTGCGCGTGGGGGGGACGCTCAGATTTCCGCGATATGGCGGCGCAGGAAGCGCCCCGCACGCGCCAGCGCCGCATCGGCCTCGGGCATCCGGCCCTGAAAGATCGGCCAGACATGGACCATCGCCTCCCACAATTCGCACTCTGCCCGGCCCCCGGCTTCGCGCAGGCGTTCGGCCATCGCCACGGCGTCGTCGCGCAGGATCTCGGCGCGGCTTGCCATCACCAGCGTCGGCGGAACAGGGGCCTTCCAGTCGGCGAAGAGCGGCGAGGCGCGCGGGTCACGCGGGTCGCCCTGCGGCATGTAGAAGGCGCGCATGTCGCGGGCCCGCTGCGCCGGAAGAAGCGCGTCGCTTCGCGCGTTCTCGCGCATCGAGCGGGCGGCGAAGCTCATGTCGACCAGCGGCGAGAACGCTACCAGCGCCGCCGGACGCGGCAGATCGCGCCGCCCGATCTCGGCCAGCAGTGCAAGCGCCAGCCCGCCTCCCGCGCTGTCACCCGCAAGGGCGATGCGCGCCGCCGGATAGCCGCGCGCGAGCAGGGCGTGATAGGCGGTCAGGGCGTCGTCGAAAGCGGCGGGAAACGGGTGTTCGGGGGCCAGCCGGTAGCGCGGCAGAATGGCGGCGAGGCCGGACTCAGCCGCCAGCCGGGCGGCCATGGCGCGATGTGTGCGCGGGCTGCCCATCAGGTACGCCCCGCCATGCAGATAGAGCAGCACACCGCGCTCGCGCGTACTCGCCACCCGCGCCCAGAGCGCGGGGACGCTCGCCTCCTGCGTGCCGAGTCGGTCGCGCAGATAGAGCGCGAAGGGCGGGTCGCGAAAGAACAGCCTTGCGGCGAGCAGAAAGCGCGCCCTTGCCCGGCGCGGGTTGCGCTCACGCGCCAGCCGCCGGCGGACGATCAGCCGCAGCCCCGCGGCGATCAGCCGTGCCTGCCAGCTCACTGGCCGGCCCGTCGGGCCTCGACCGCCTCCCAGATACGCGCGGCCACATTGGTCCCGTCGAACCGCTCGAGCTCCTGCAGGCCGGTGGGCGAGGTCAGGTTGATCTCGGTGAGATGCTGCCCGATCACGTCGATGCCGACAAAGACCTGGCCCTTTTCGCGCAGCAGCGGACCGATCGCGGCGCAGATCTCAAGGTCGCGCGCGGTGAGCTCCGCCTTCTCGGGGCGCCCGCCCACATGCATGTTGGAGCGCGTCTCGCCTGCCGCGGGCACGCGGTTGATCGCACCGGCGGGCTCGCCGTCAACCAGGATGATGCGCTTGTCGCCGCGTTCGACATCGGGGAGGAATTTCTGAGCGATCAGGGGCTCGCGCGAAAAGCCGGTGAAGAGCTCGTGCAGGGCGCCGAGATTGCGATCATTCGGGTCGAGGCGGAACACGCCGGCGCCGCCATTGCCGTAAAGCGGCTTGAGGATGATGTCGCCATGCGTGTCCTTGAAGGCGCGGATCGCGGCTAGATCGCGCGCGATGAGCGTCGGCGGGGTGAGGTCCGGAAAGCGCAGCACCAGCAGTTTCTCGGGATAGTTGCGCACCCAGAACGGGTCATTGACCACCAGTGTGCCGGGATGGATCAGGTCGAGCAGATGCGTGCCGGTGATGTAATGCATGTCGAAGGGCGGGTCCTGGCGCAGCCAGACCACGTCGCAGTCCGACAGGTCGATCTCCTGCTCCGGTTCGAAATCGACGTGATCTCCCTGCACCCGCCGCACGGTCATCGGACAGCCGCGTGCAATCACCCGGCCGTCGTGGAAGCGCACCGCATCCGGACCGAAGTGGAACAGCCGGTGCCCGCGCGCCTGAGCTTCCTCGGCGAGCCGGAACGTGCTGTCGGCCTCGATATCGACCGACCCGATCGGGTCCATCTGGAATGCGACCTTGAGCCCCATCTGCCATCCCTCCTGAGACACCACCTCATTGGCGCAACAGGGCGGGAGTTGCAACGCCTCGAATGCGCGGAATGGGCGCGCGCGCCCCGTCAGGGACCGAAGGCGTTGTGCATCACCGAGATCTCGCCCGAGGCATTGACCAGAGCGAGGTCAAGGCGAACGTCGCTGTCCTGCCCATCAGGCTGCCCGGCCAGGAATTCGGACGCGGATGCGAATATCCGCGCGATCTGGCGCGCCGTCACGCGGGTCGCGGCGCGGGCGAAATCGCGGCTCCTCTTCACTTCGACGAAGACCAGGGTGCGCCCGTCACGGGCGATCAGGTCGATCTCGCCGCCGGCGCCGCGCCAGCGCCGGGCTACAACCGGGCAGCCGCCGCGCTGGTAATGCGCGGCCACCGCCGCCTCTGCCGCAAGCCCGGCACAGTGCCCCCGCGCGCCCGCGAGTGCCGCGTTCGCCCCGCGCGCCGCCGTCATCGCCCGCCCGCCAGTTTCAGGGCGGCCTGATAGACCGTCCGGCGCGGCAGGCCGGTTTCCTTGGCGACCCGGGCCACGGCCTCCTTCAGTGATCGGGTTTCCAGTTCTTCCACAAGTGCCTCCTCCATGCGCGCCTCCGTCCGGGCGTGTCCCTGCGCGTCGGGCCGCTCCCGGTCCACGACCAACACCACCTCGCCGCGTGGCGGCTGCTCGGCACAGGATGCGGCGAGTTCGCCCAGCGTTCCGCGCCACACCGTCTCGAAGCGCTTGGTCAGCTCCCGGCATAGCGCCGCCTCGCGCGCCGCACCCCAGTTTTGCGCCAGTTCGGTTAATGTTTTGCAAACGCGCTTGGGCGATTCGAACAGGATTACCGTCGCCGGGGTCCTGGCGAGTTCCTCAATGAACCGTTGCCTTGCGCTGCTCCGGCTCGGCGGAAAGCCGGCGAAGAGAAACCGGTCGCTGGGCAGGCCAGAGACTGTCAGCGCCGCAAGTACCGCCGAAGGGCCGGGAGCCGCGCGCACATTGTGCCCTGCGGCGATG
>PWLT01000089.1 GCA_003558415.1 Hyphomicrobiales bacterium | reverse complement strand
GGCAGGTCGAGTTCAAGCTGGACGCGCTCCGGTGCGGTGTCGCCGCGGGCCGGTGCCTCGGGCAGGGGTGCGGGGTCCAGGCGGCGCAGGGCGCGCGCCCAGCCATCCTCGCCCGGCGTCACACGCGCCACAGCCTGCGTCAGCGCCGAGCGCTGCGCGGCATCGGGGAAGGGAAGGCGCTCACCCGGGGCGACGATATCCTGCGCGGCGACGGGCTTGCCCGTCATGTCCGTCAGCCCCTCAAGCCGCAGCGCGCCATTGCCGGTGGCCACGAGCAATCCATTCGCATCCGCCTCCAGCACTGTGCCCGGCGATACGGGGTCCGTTCCGGCCTCCGTTTCCGCCGCCTTGCCGACCAGCAGCACGCGCCGGCCCGCCTCGATCTTCGGGCAGGCCAGCGGGTTGCGGTAGCCGCCATGGTCGAGCGCGCGCACCAGCGCCGCAAGCTCCGCCGCCGGCCGGCTGAAATCGAGCCGCGCCGCGGCTTCGGGGCGGTCATGGCGGCGATGGAGCCGGCGCTGCGCGAGGTCCTGCGGCTGCCGCGCGGGGCTGCCCGTTTCCAGCCCGTCGAGCAGGGTGGCGAAGCTTTCCATCGCGGCGGCAAAGCATTTTGCATTGAGCGTCAGCGCGGTTTCATCGGGCGCGATCTCGATATCCTGGCGCACCAGAACGTCGCCCGTCTCGCAGCCCGGCTCCATCAGATGCCAGGTGACGCCGTGGCTGCGCGCGCCCTCGAGCAGCGCCCAGACCGGCGTGTTGAACCCAGCGCGTTCGGGAAGGGGGCCGTCGTGGAAATTGATCGCCCCGCGCGCCGGCAGGGCGAGAGCCGCCTCCGGGATGAGGGCGAGGTTGGAGATGCTGAACAACCAGTCGAAGGCGATCCCTGCCAGGCGCTCGCCCAGCTGCGCACCGGCGGGCAGCCGCGCGATGCCCGCGCGCGCCGCCCAGTCGATCACCTCGGGGTTGCGCGAAACCACGGCGCGTACGCTGTGGCCACGGCTCTGCAGGGACTCGGCGCACTGGACCAGCAGTGACTCGTCACCGATCAGGACGGATTTGAACTGGCTCATTTGGGCTCCCCGCCTTCTCCCGTTGCCGCGCGGCCATCGAAGCGGCCGCCGCGTCGGCGAATTGTGAGTCCCCGCCCGGCGCTGCCGGCGGCATGTGCAATCAGATCGCGCAGAAAGCGCTTCGGTCCACCGTGCGGGCGACGCCCGGCCAGCGCCCGCGCGCGCCACAGGAGCGTCCCGGCAATCAGCGCTGCCGTGGCGGACACTGCGTGGACGATGCCATGCGACTTGACGAAATAGCGCAGCCGTGAGTCGAACCAGTAGCGCGGCACGCGATCCCAGGCTTTCATCCCCGTGGAGACCGACCCGATATGCGTCACGCGGCTTTGGGGCACATAATGGGTCTGCCAGCCGCGGCGCCGTGCCCGCAAGCACAGATCAGCCTCCTCGTAATAGAGAAAATAGCCCTCGTCGAAGAGCCCCGTCTCGTCGAGCATCCGGCGCCGGATCATCAGGCTTGCGCCAGCCGTCCAGTCCACAGGTCCGGCGCGGTCAGGGATCGGCATCGCAACCCGGTAGCGCTCCAGCAGCCGCGAGATCGGCCCGGACCGCGCGCCGCCCTCGAATTCGCTGAGCACGCCGTGGAAGCGAAAGGCGGTCGGATGCGGCTCGCCCTCGGGGCCGTGCAGGTAGCTGCCGGCAAACCCCGCCTCGGCATGGGCCTGCAGATGGTCGAGCAGCCGGCGCACCGCATCAGGCGCCGGAAAGGCGTCGGAGTTGAGCAGATAGACGTAATCGGGGGTACCGCCGTCGGGCAGACCGGCGCGAATGGCGAAGTTGACACCCGCGCCGAATCCGCCGTTGCGCCCGGACTGAAGAACCCGCACGCGCCCGTCGCGATCCCACCCGCGCGCGGTGACTTCCCCTGTGAGACGGGCGTGTGAGCCGTCCTGCGAGTCGTTATCGACGATTGTCAGGGACCCTTTGATCCCCTCGGTCGCGCGCAGCGCCACCTCGGTGGCGCGAATGGTCATCGGCGCGGTGCGATAGTTCACGATGATTGTCAGCAGGCTCGGCTCGTTCATCGCCATCACTCCGCAGCCCGTGCCCGCAGGGCGGTCGCTTCGCGCGTCTCGGCGTCCTCGATACATGCCGCGATCCGCGTTGCCAGCACCCGCACATTGGGTTCGAGGACCATGGAATCGTGATCGCCGGGAACCTCGAACACGCGGGTTTCCGGCACCCAGTCGCGCCAGCCGTTATCCTCGAGCACATACTGGCGCGCGGCGCTCACCCAGCGCCCGGAGGAGACCTTCCAGCGCCGGTCAAGCGGCGGGCGGAAAAGCGCGACGTTGCCGCTCCAGGGCTGCATCTCGTATCGCGCCAGCGCCTCGCGGAAGGCCGCCTCGATTTCGGCATTGTGGAATTGCTGTTCGGGCGTTGCGGGGGAGCCCTCACGCCGGCTTCGGATCTTGCCCAGCTCCCATGCGAGGCGGTTGCGCGCCCATTCGCCGAGGTAGCGCGGCCCCTTGCGCCGAATCTCCTGCGCCTTGATCAGCGCGCGGTCGATCCGGCCGGGTTCGGGGATCTGCGGCAGCGGCGTGTCGAGCAGCACGAGCAGCGCCACCTCCTCACCCTGCGCCTCGAGCTGACGCGCCATCTCGAAGGCGGTGATGCCGCCGCCCGAGAAACCGCCCAGCAGATAGGGGCCGTGGGGCTGCACCTGACGCAGCTCGGCGATGTAATCGGTGGCGGCCTCCACCAGCGAGCGATGCGGCGGGTCGTCGCCGAAGAGCCCGCGCGCCTGGACACCGTAGAAGGGGCGGTCCGTGCCCATGAGCTGCGCCAGATGGCGCAGGTTGAGCACGTTGCCGAACATGCCCGCGACCAGGAAGAAGGGCGTCTTCGGCCCGCCCTCGCCGTCATGCATGGCGACCAGATGGGTAAAGCGCCGCACGGGCCTTGCGGGCGCGACCTCGTCCCCGGTTTCAGGGTCGCTGCCCGTTCGCTCGGCAATCATCGCCGCGCAGGCGGCGATGGTGGGTGCCTCGAAGAGCACGGAGATCGGGAAGTCGAGATTGTAGGCCCTGCGGATCATGGCAAAGAGCCGGACCGCGATCAGTGAATGCCCGCCAAGGTCGAAAAAGCTGTCCTCCACCCCCACTTCGTCGAGGCCGAGCAGCTCCTGCCAGAAACCGGCCAGCGTGCGTTCGATGTCGTTGCGTGGCGCGACGAAGTCACTGTCGAGATCGGGGCGCTGAAATCCCAGCGCGGTGGCGGATCCGGTCTGCTCGTCATGCTGGGCCTGTGCGATCAACGCGTCGAGATCGAGCGAGGAGACCACGAGTTGCGACGGCCCGAGCGCCAGCGCGCGGGCGAAGGCCTCGGCGCCCTCCTGGGGCCGGATGCCCTGCGAGACATTATGCGCCATGCGCTTCTCGCCGGGGCTGAGCGGCTGCTCAGACCTATTCGAGTCGTCCGCATCATCGTCGGGAAAGACCATCTCCGAGCGGGTCGGCGGGGTGTCAAAGGCGAAACCTTCTGCGGTGACGAGGCGCTTCATCGAAAAACCTTCGATTTCCACGCAGACCCGGCCCTCGCCGTCGCATAGAGTAATGTCGAAGCTCGCGAAGTCCGACTCGCGCTCATCCGATGCCGCCGGACGCGCCCAGCTGAACAGCTCCGCGGGCAGCAGGCCATGGACGC
>PWLT01000380.1 GCA_003558415.1 Hyphomicrobiales bacterium | reverse complement strand
TGCGCGGTGCTCTCGGTCAGCCATGACCTGCATGTGGTGATGAGCGCCTCGGAGCGCGTGATCTGCCTCAACGGCCATATCTGCTGCCAGGGCACGCCGCAGGTGGTGCTCAACGCGCCCGAATACCGCGCGCTTTTCGGCCCCGGAACGGGTGGGGCGCTCGCGCTCTATCAGCACAATCACGATCACAGCCACGACCATGGCGGCACCGCCCATCCCACCAATATCGACGAGGAGCACGCGCCCCACTGATGCTCGACGATTTCTTCATGCGCGCGGTGCTGGCCGGTGTCGCGGTGGCGGCGGCGACCGGGCCGCTGGGCTGTTTCGTGGTCTGGCGGCGCATGGCCTATTTCGGCGATGCCACCTCGCATGCCGCGATTCTGGGCGTGGCGCTGGCGCTGGGGTTCTCCGTGTCGATCTATGCCGGGGTTCTGGTCGTCGCGCTGCTGATGGCCTTCACGGTGGCGACGCTGGCGGGGCGGGGCTGGGCGATGGACACGATGCTCGGCGTGCTCGCGCATTCCTCGCTGGCCTTCGGGCTGGTGGCGGTGTCGTTCCTGCCGGCGGTGCGCGTCGATCTGACGGCCTATCTCTTCGGCGATATCCTGGCGGTGAATCGCTTCGATCTGGTGGTGATCGCGGGTGGCGCGGCGCTGGTGGTGGCGTTGCTGGTCTGGCGCTGGTCGGGGCTGCTGACCGCGACGATGAGCGAGGATTTGGCCCATGCCGCGGGGCTGCGCCCTGACCGCGAGCGGCTGGTGCTCACGCTGGCGCTGGCGGTGGTGGTTGCGGTGGCGCTCAAGGTGGTGGGGGCGCTGCTGATCGCGGCGATGCTGATCATCCCGGCGGCGGCGGCGCGCAGCTTCGCGCGCGGGCCCGAGGCCATGGCGGCGATTGCGGTCGTGTTCGGCGCCGTTGCCGTGGTGGGTGGGCTCAATGCCTCATTGACCTGGGACACGCCGGCCGGCCCGTCGATCGTTGCCGTCGCCGCGGTGATCTTCGCGGCCTCGCTTGCGCTCGGATCGCTCCTGCGGCTGCGTGGCTGACGTGGCGCGGGGTCGAGGCGCAGTTGATCGTGTCGCGAGGGCGCAATGCGGTCGGAGGACGGCGGGGGCCAAGAATCCGATCCGCCCCTGCGCTTTATAGGCGGCGGGCCCGCAGCAACCGTGGAGGCGTGATTTTCCCGAGAGCCTGAACATTCAGGTGGGCGCCGGTATAACGAGGCCAGGGCCACGCCAGAGCCAGCTCCCTCGGATAAGATTATCGGCCACTGGAAAAGGGCCTCTCACGCGAAGAGCAGAACCCGCCGTCTCAACAGATAGGGCTGCGTGGAGCGGCACGCAAGGCTTGCGAGATGTTCATGTATTGTTCATAATTCGCCAATGCCGCAGGATTGCACCTTGCCCACCCCCGGACAGCTGATCGCGCGCGGTGTCTGCCGCCATCTCGCCGGATACGGATTCGCCTGTATCGAGGAGATGGTGCCGCGCCGGGGTCTGCGCGTGGATGTCATGGCGCTGGGTCCCAAGGGCGAGATCTGGGTGGTGGAGTGCAAGTCCGGCCCGGCGGATTTCCGCGCCGACCGGAAATGGCTGGGCTATCTCGAGTGGTGCGACCGGTTCTTCTGGGCGGTGGATGCGGATTTTCCAGTCGAGCTTCTGCCGCCCGAAACGGGGCTGATTCTGGCGGATGGATTTGGCGCCGAAATCTTGCGCATGGGCCCCGAGGCGCGGCTTGCGGGTGCGCGGCGCGGCGCGCTCACGCGGGGATTTGCGCGCCATGCGGCGCGGCGCCTACAGGCCTTGCGTAATCCGGGTGTGCAGCCGATGCCCGATTGAGGCCACGCGCCTTCCGCAACGGTGTCACAACCGTTTGAGATAGTGATAGAACCTCCCCATCATCAGGATTCCCGCCAGAACAAGGCCGATCACCAGCCCGGCCCAGATTCCCATACCCCCAAGTCCCAAGTGGATGCCCAGCAGCCAGCTCGCCGGAATTCCGACAAGCCAGTAACTCACCGCCGCCATGATCATCGGCACGCGCGTGTCCTGCACCCCGCGCAACAGGCCGAGCGCCACAACCTGCGCCCCGTCGGCGAGCTGAAACAGCGCCGCCACCGCCAGCAGCCCCACCCCGATGGCAATCACCGCCGGACGCTCGGGGTCGTCGGGTGACAGGAACAGCCCCATCAGGAACTCGGGCCAACCCAGATAGAGCACCATGGTCGCCAGCGCGAAACCCATCGAGAGTGTGACCACCGCCGCCGCGCCGCGCCGCAGCCCGACCACATCGCGCGCGCCCAGCGCACGGCCCGCGCGCACCGTCGCTGCGTTCGACAAGCCCAGATGGACCATGAAGATCAGCGATGTGATCTCGATCGCGATGCCATGCGCGGCCAGATCGCGGGTGCCGACCCAGCCCATGAGCACCGCGGTGGCCGCAAACAGCCCCGATTCGGCGAGATTGGTCAGCGCGATCGGCCATCCCAGCCGGAAGACGCGCAGGAATGCCGGCCAGTCGGGCCGCCAGAGCCGGTGAAACAGCGTGTACCGGCGGAGTTCGGGCAGCAGCCCCGCATAGGCCACCAGCACGAGAAGGGCCGAGACCTCGATGATCACCGAGCCGATCGCGGCGCCACGCAGGCCCAGCTCCGGCGCGCCGAGATTGCCGAAGATCAGCACCCAGTTGAGCGCCACGTTGAGCACCGCCGCACCCACCGTCACCCACAGCACCACCTGTGTGCGCTCCAGCGCCGCGAGGTAGCTCTTGAGCACCATCACCAGCAGCGCGGGCGCCATGCCCCAGCCCATGATGCGCAGATAGGCTTGCGTCATTGCGGCGATTTCCGGGTCCTGGCCCAGCGCCACGAGCAGCGCCTGCGACCACCACATCAGCGGCATGATCGCGGCGGCGAAGGCCAGCGACAGCCACAGCCCCATGCGCGTGACGCGGCGCAGCTCGCCATGATCTCCGGCGGCGGAGGCATGCGCGACCATCGGCATCACTGCCCAGGCGATTCCGGTTCCGGTGACGAAGAGGGCAAAGAAGATCGTCGCGCCCAGCACTACCGCAGCCAGTGCCGGGATCGAGTACCAGCCCAGCATCAGCGTATCGGCGACCTGGATCGAGACCTGCGCGAGGTGACTGCCGATCAGCGGAAGCCCCAGCACCAGCGCAGCGCGCAGATGTCCGCCGAAAGGCATCGGCGGCGTGGCAGTGACGGTATGGTTCAGAGCGGACATTGCGATCGCTTAGCCGAGCCGCCAGGGCCCGGCAAGCCGCCCGCCAACGGGGCCGTGCGGGTTGGCTCAGGGGGTGGCGATGGGGCCACCCGTCCAGGCGCCTCGGTGCTCGAGCACCTCGCGCAGCAGGGTGGGGCGGTCGGTCATGAGGCCGTCCACGCCCATGTCGAGCAGCCGGTCCATCTCGGCCGCCTCGTCCACGGTCCAGACATGGACCTGAACGCCGCGCGCATGGGCTGCGCGGATCATGCGCGGCGTGACGACATTAATGCCGTGATAGGTCGTGGGAACCTGAAGGGCAGGGGCCTTGGGCGCGGGCATCGGCAGGCCCCAGCCCGCGAGCCAGACGGCCGCGACCCCGGTGTAACTGGGCGACCAGCACAGGTGCGGGCCCAGAGCGGCGCGCACCCGGTCGGTGCGGCGCTGATCGAAGGAGCCCACGCAGATGCGATCGACGGCGTCCATCCTGCGGATCA
>PWLT01000413.1 GCA_003558415.1 Hyphomicrobiales bacterium | reverse complement strand
TTCTCGGTCAGCGTCGTCTTGCCGGCATCGGGGTGCGAGATGATGGCAAAGGTGCGCCGGCGGGCGATTTCGGCGGGCAGTTCGGGGCGGTTGGCGCGGTCTTGCAACATGGTGCGGCGTATAGGGCACCGCTCCTTCCGCGGCAAGCGGACGGCGTGACCGGGCCCTTGCCCGTGACCCGTGGCGACCGTGTGTGCAACTTAACGGCGAGCCCGCAGGCGCAGGTTCAAGATTATGGCGACAGCATTTCGCCCTTGAAGGGGGATTCGTGACAGGCGGATTGGCGGAATCGCGACGATCCGCAGGAAGAACGCCTGCAAATGATGCAGGATGCGTACACTATCACCTTCAATGCGCGCCTGCGCGCGCGCCCCCTTTCGAAGATGTTGCAATGAAGTGGGAGTTTCGATTTACTTTCCCCAAATCCGCAAAACAACTGCCGGACAAGCAGGGAGACAGGGGTGGCAAAAGACGGGACCGACACGGCATTCGTGAAGTTCGACCGTGTCCAGAAGAGTTACGACGGCGAAACCCTTGTGGTGAAGGATCTCAACCTCGACATCGGCAAGGGCGAATTCATGACCATGCTGGGGCCGTCGGGGTCGGGAAAGACCACGTGCCTCATGATGCTCGCCGGGTTCGAGACTGCGACGTTCGGCGACATCCTCCTCGATGGAAAACCCATCAACAACATCCCGCCCCACAAGCGCGGGATCGGGATGGTGTTCCAGAATTACGCATTGTTTCCGCACATGACGGTTGGCGAGAACCTTTCCTTCCCGCTCGAAGTGCGCGGCATGGGCAAGTCCGAGCGCGACGGAAAGGTCAAGCGCGCGCTCGACATGGTGCAGATGGGGGCCTTCTCGGGGCGGCGCCCGGCGCAGCTCTCGGGTGGGCAGATGCAGCGCATCGCGCTGGCGCGCGCGCTGGTGTTCGAGCCCGAGCTGGTCCTCATGGACGAGCCGCTGGGCGCACTCGACAAGAACCTGCGCGAGCGCATGCAGTTCGAGATCAAGCATATTCACGAGGAACTCGGCGTCACGGTGGTCTATGTCACCCACGACCAGACCGAGGCGCTGACCATGTCGGACCGCATCGCGGTGTTTGACGACGGGATCATTCAGCAGCTGGCGCCGCCCGACGACCTGTATGAGCGGCCCGAGAACGCCTTCGTGGCGGCCTTTATCGGCGAGAACAACACCCTGCGCGGCAAGGTCACGAAGGTCGACGGCAATTACTGCACCGTGCGGCTCGATGATGGCAGCGAGGTGCAGTCGCTCAAGGTCAATGTCGAGGGCGAGGGCGCGAAAAGCACCCTGTCGCTGCGTCCCGAACGGGTGCGCATCGACGCCACCGCCGAGAACAGCGACAACCTGTTCGAGGGCGAGGTTCAGGAACTGATCTATCTCGGCGATCACATCCGGGTGCGGGTCAGTCTTGGCGGCAACGACGAATTCGTGGTCAAGGTTCCCAACGCGACCGGAGAGCGCCGCATCAAGCGCGGCGAGAAACTCAAGCTCGGCTGGTCGAAAGAGGATTGCCGGGCGCTGGACCCGTCCTGACGGGTCGTCCCCGGATTCGCGTCGCGCCCATGCGCGCGGCGTGTACGAGGTGAGCGGGCCTGAAAACCCGTTCATGCACACAACAGAGGAGTGTAACATGAAACAGCGTATGCTGAAGATCATCGGGACGGGGGGCGCCGTGAGCCTGCTCGCCCTGAGCGCCGCACAGGCGCAGGACGACGTCAGCCTGACCATCGTGTCCTGGGGCGGGGCCTATACCGAAAGCCAGAACCGCGCCTATCACGAGCCCTACATGGAGATGAATCCCCATGTGACCATCGTCAACGACGATGGATCGGCCAACGCGCTGGCCGGTCTACGGGCGCAGAGCCAGGCGGGCAACGTGACCTGGGATCTGGTGGACATGCTGCCGTCGGATGCGCAGCTGGCCTGCGACGAGGGCATCATCATGCCCATCGACCATGACGAGGTGCTCGCACCGGCGCCCGATGGCACCCCGGCGAGCGAGGATTTCCTGCCCGGCAGCCTCGGCGAGTGCTTCATCCCACAGATTCTGTATTCCACGGTGCTGACCTTCAACACCGAGATGTTCCCGGAAGACCAGCAGCCCTCCACGATCGAGGACCTGTTCGACGTCGAGAACTATCCGGGCCGTCGCGCACTTCAGGATCGTCCGGGCACCAACCTGGAATGGGCGCTCTATGCTGATGGGGTTGATCCTGACGACATCTATGACGTGCTGGCGACCCCCGAAGGTCAGGACCGTGCCTTTGCGAAACTCGACACGATCAAGGAGCATCTGATCTTCTGGACCGAGGGCGCGCAGGCGCCGCAGCTTCTGGCGGACCAGGAAGTGTCGTTCACGACCGGCTACAACGGTCGTATCTTCGAAGCGGCCGAAGTCGAAGGGCAGCCGTTCGAGATCATCTGGGACGGTCAGATCGTCGAGTGGGACGGCTGGGTCGTGCCCGCCGATGGCGACAATATCGACGCCGTGATGGAATACCTGTACTGGGCGACCGACACCCAGCGTCTGGCGGATCAGGCCAAGTACATCTCCTACGGTCCGGCGCGCGCGTCTTCGGCGGATCTGGTGAGCGAGCACGCGGATCTGGGCATCGACATGAACCCGCACATGCCGTCCCATCCGGACAACTACTATGCGCCCATCCTTCTGGATAACGACTTCTGGACGGATTACGGCGACGAGCTGCGCGAGCGGTTCTCGAACTGGATGCTCCAGTAATCAATAAAAGAACATCGGCGGGGGCGTTCGCGCCCTCGCCGCGCCGACAGGGAACAGCCGGGGAACAGGGTCATGGCAGAGACGGCGCAGCACGGCGGGTCCGTCGAAAGGATGGTTACCGCCGACGGTATCCCCCTCAAACGAAGTCTCCAGAAATCCGAACGGCGGCGCAAGCTGGCCGCGCTCATGCTGGTGGCGCCGCTGCTGGCATTTCTTCTGGTGGTGTTCATCTTCCCGATCGGGCAGATGATGTGGCGCAGCGTCGACAACCCGCAGGTCGTCAACGCATTGCCGCGCACCCTCAATGCGCTGGAAGGGTGGACCGGCGAGGAGACCCCCGGGGAGGATGTATTTGCCGCGCTCGCAGCCGATTTCCGCGAGGATCTTCAGAGAGATCGGCGCGATCAGACCTGGGGGCCGCTGGGCGTGCGGCTCAATTACGAACTCAGCGCGGCGCGCGGCGCGGTGGCGCGCACGGTGCGCAGCGTTCCCGATTTCGAGGCCCCCTACAAGGAAGCCTTCTTGGACTCGCACCGTCTGTGGGGCGATGTCAGGCTTTGGCGAGTCATCGAGCGCGAGGGGCGGCCGCTGACGGCCTCCTATTATGTCGCCGCGCTCGACCGCGAATATGACGATCAGGGCAATGTGGTCCAGCGCGCTGACGACCGGCGCATCTATGTACCCCTGTTCATCCGCACCTTTGCGCTGAGCGTCGGGATCACCTTCCTGACCTTCGCGCTGGGCTTTCCGATCGCCTATTACATGTCGATCCTGCCGATGCGGAAGGCAAACCTGCTGATGATCTTCGTGCTGTTGCCGTTCTGGACCTCGCTTCTGGTGCGAACGACGGCCTGGATCGTGCTCTTGCAACAGCAAGGGGTGATCAACGAATCCCTCGTTCAGATGGGGATCATCGGCGAGGATGGGCGATTCTCGCTCATGTACAACATGTACGG
>PWLT01000079.1 GCA_003558415.1 Hyphomicrobiales bacterium | reverse complement strand
GTTGGGCGCGACGATCACATAGCGGCGGTCGAACCGCTCCAGCGCGTCGATGCAGCGCAGGCTCCAGCCCAGAACTGCGACGAAACCTTTGTTGGGATCCTTCTCGGACATTTGCGCTCCCGGTGGTTGTTGCCCGCCAAAACGTCGGATGATCGCGACAGCTTCACGCGAACAAGGAAATTAGAATACCTAAGTAATACAGA
Organism: Hyphomicrobiales bacterium; assembly: GCA_003558415.1. Lineage (GTDB taxonomy): Bacteria > Pseudomonadota > Alphaproteobacteria > Rhodobacterales > Rhodobacteraceae > Alkalilacustris. The sequence continues at coordinate 3,534 of PWLT01000079.1, read as the reverse complement.
TTCCAAAAGGCAGCAACTTCACCCCGAACCGGGGAAGTATTGCAAATAACAAGCAAATTGATCCAAATTTCTGGCAAGAATATATCTCGCCATACGAAGCATTATTCCCCTCGGATCGGTGACACTGAGCGGAGCGCTCGTGCTCGAACACACGACGATTCGCATCCGGCGGCCCCACAGAGGTGAACATCGAGAGGGATCGGCGTCGTCATGATCGCAGCTCCGGCTGCCGGGAACTGTGCCGCGCCTGCGAAGAATGCACCGAACTGGGTGCGCGCGTGCGAAGGCGATGCCCGCAGGCACCGCCCCCCGTCCGGGCTCAGCGGTAGATCGCCGTCTCGGGCGCTGCGCCTTCGTGCACGTGTCCGCGATACATCCCCTCGCAGTTGAACGGCATGGCGATGTTTCCCGCCGCGTCCACCGCGATCAGCCCACCCGAACCCGCATTCGCGCCCTGGTCAAGATCGACCTCGACGACATGGCGCGCGGCGGCCCAGAGCGGCTCTGCGGCAAGGCGCATGCGCGCGTCGATCTCATGCGCGGCGCACCAGCGCATGAAAATCTCGCCATGGCCGGTGGCCGAAACGGCGCAGGTCGCATTGTCGGCGAATGTGCCCGCACCGATCACCGGGGTATCGCCCACCCGCCCCGGCGCCTTGCCTGTCATCCCGCCCGTAGAGGTGGCAGCGGCGAGCCGGCCCTCGCGGTCGCGCGCCACCGCGCCCACGGTGCCGTGGCGCCGCCAGGGATCGTCATCGACCTCGCCGCGCGCCTGCAGGGCAAGGGTCTCCTGCAGCGCGTCCCAGTGCGACTGCGTGAAGAAGTACTCCGCCTCCTCGAAGGGCAGTCCGGCTTCGCGCGCCAGATCGAGCGCGCCCTTTCCGATCAGCAGCACATGCTCGGTGCGCTCCATCACCGCGCGGGCGAGCCGCACCGGGTTGCGCGGCCCGAAGACACCTGCGACCGCGCCGGCGCGGCGATCCGTGCCATCCATCACCGCCGCATCCATCTCCTGCGCACCGGTGGCGGTGAACACCGCGCCGCGACCGGAATTGAAGAGCGGGTCATCCTCCAGCGCGCAGACGGCTTGCGTCACCGCGTCGAGCGCCGAGCCGCCGTCGCGCAGGACCGCCTCGCCTGCGGAGAGCACGGCCTTCAGCGCGGTGTGATAGTCATGCGCCATCGCGTCGGTCATGCGGGTCCTGGGGTGCGTGCCGGCGCCCCCATGCACGGCCAGCGAATAGGGCGACGGACTCACGTCCCTTTTCCGCCGTGAAGCGTGTTCCGACGCCGAGCTTCCGACCTGTCCCATGGTGATCCCTCCCCGACACGACCGCGCGGCACCCGCAGCCTTCCTCCCCGCTCAATCGCCGATGTCGGCATTGAATGTAAAGGGCTGCTGCCCGGCAATCGTGTAGCCGTCGATCAGATCGCGGGCGGTTGCGCTGGTCAGCCACTCCTCCAGCCGCGCGGCGGCCTCGGCCCTCACATGCGGGTGCCTGTCGGCATTCACGGGCAGATAGGCATACTGGTTGAAAAGCGCCGCATCGCCCTCGAAGAGCAGCGCGAGATCGGCCTTGTTGGCGAAGTTCAGCCAGCTTGCCCGGTCGGAAAGGGTATAGGCGTCCATCCCGGCAGCGATGTTCAGCGCAGCCCCCATTCCCTGGCCGACGGCACGGTACCAGTTGCTTTCGGGTACGATACCCGCCTCCTCCCACAACGCCATTTCCATCTTGTGCGTGCCACTGTCATCGCCCCGGCTGACGAACGCCGCCTCATGCCCGGCGATGGCCGTCAGCGCCGGCAGCGCCGAGTCCGCGTCGCCGATGCCGGCCGGATCGTCGGCGGGGCCGATGATGACAAAGTCGTTATACATGATCTCGGTGCGGTGAGTCCCGTGCCCGGCGGCCAGCCAGTCCTCCTCGGCCTCGCGCGAATGGACGAACACCGCATCGACATCCCCCGCCGCGCCCAGCGCCAGCGCCTGCCCGGTCCCAACGATGAGCAGCTGCACATAGATGCCGGTATCGGCGCGGATCTCCGGCAGCAGGACATCGGCCAGCCCGGAATTTGCGAATGACGTGGTGACCGACATCCGCATGTCCTCGGCGACGGCGGCACCGCCCGCCGTCACGGCAAGGGTGAGGGTCAGTGCAAGCGGTCTGAGATTCATGGCAAGAGTTCTCCGTTGAGGTAGGACTTAACTTCGGCGCTTCGGGGCGACTCGAAAAACGCACGGCGGCCGGCCGCCTCGATCACGCGGCCATGGTGGAGGAACACGACCTCGTCGCCAAGGCGCCGGGCCTGGCCGATATCATGGGTGGACATCACGATTCGGGTGCCGCCCGCGCGTGCGCGCAGCAGGATCGCTTCGATATCGCGGGTGGCGCGGCCGTCGAGATTGGCGCAGGGCTCATCGAGGAACAGAACCTCGGGCGCGCGGATGAGCGCGCGCGCCAGCGCCAGCTTCTGCCGCTCGCCACCCGAGAGAACGCTCGCGCGCTTGTCGAGGGCCTCGCCCAGCCCCACCTCTGCCGCGATCGCGGCGGCGCGCTCGCGCATGGCCGCACGGCGCGTGCCCAAGAGCCGCAGTGGATAGCCGATGCACTCGATCACCGTGCGGCGCATCAGGATCGGGGTCTGGAAGACGAAGGCCTGCCGCGCCCGCGCGGTGTCCAGATCGGCCTTCCAGCGGATGCGGCCCGCATTGATCCGCTCCAGCCCGTGCATGGCGCGCAGAAGCGAGGTCTTTCCGCTGCCATTGGGGCCCATGAGGATGGTCACCCCCTGCCCTTCCAGTGTAAGTGATAGGGGGCCGAGAATGCGCCGCCCGCCGCGGCGCATCTCCACGCCCTCGAGCACCAGCGGCAGCAGTGCGCTCACCATCGCGGCCCCCTTTCGGTGCCCGAGACCATGTGCAGCGCCAGATTGACCGCGAGCGCCAGCGCGATCAGCACGAAGCCCAGCGCCAACGCCAGATCGAAGGCGCCCTTGCCGGTCTCCAGAGCGATGGCGGTGGTCAGCACGCGGGTTGCATGGTCGATATTGCCGCCCACGATCATGATCGCGCCGACCTCGCCGATGGCGCGCCCGAACCCGGCGAGCGAGGCGGTCATCAGCGTGCGCCGCCCGTCCCAGATCAGCGCCGCGATGCGCTGGCGGCGCGAGGTGTTCAGCGAGATCAGCAGATCGCGATAATCGGCCCAGAGTTCGCGCAGCGCCTGATGCGCGATCGAGGCGATGATCGGCGTGATGATGATCACCTGCGCAATCACCATGATCGTGGGAGTGAACAGCAGCCCCAGCACCCCGAGCGGCCCGGAGCGCGAGAAGAGCACATAGACGACCAGCCCCACCGCGACCGGCGGCAGCCCCATGAGCGCGTTGAGCGTGGCGATCACCCCGCGCCGTAACGGAAAGCGGCTGACCGCCAGCCACGCACCCAGCGGCAGGCCGATGGCCGAGGCCACCAGCGTCGCCGTCAGGCTGACCTGAAGCGACAGCAGCGTGATCTCGACCAGATCGGCGTCCAGC
>PWLT01000258.1 GCA_003558415.1 Hyphomicrobiales bacterium | reverse complement strand
CGGGTTCCTGATGCTTTATTCGGTGGCCGGGGGCGCGCTTGAGCCCTGGGCCGAGCCGCAGATGAGGCGTTTCGCCGTGGGGCTGGCGCTGATGTTCGCCGTCGCCTTCGTGCCGATCTGGTTCTGGCGCAACATGGCGGGGCTGGCCTACGGGCTGTCGCTGGTGCTGCTCATCGGGGTCGAATTCTTCGGCACAGCCGGCATGGGCGCGCAGCGCTGGCTCGATCTCGGCATCATACGGCTGCAGCCCTCGGAACTGGCCAAGATCACCCTGGTCATGGTGCTGGCGGCTTATTACGACTGGCTCGACATCCGCCGTGCCTCGCATCCGGTCTGGGTGGTGCTGGCGCTGATCATCATCCTGCTGCCGACGCTGCTGGTCCTGCGCCAGCCCGATCTGGGCACGGCGCTGCTGCTGCTCATGGGCGGGGGCGCGGTGATGTTCCTTGCCGGTGTGAGCTGGATCTACTTCGCCATCGTGATCGTACTGGGCGGCGGGCTGGTCGCGGCGGTGCTCGTCTCGCGCGGGACCGAGTGGCAGCTTCTGCAGGACTACCAGTACCGGCGCATCGATGCCTTCCTCGACCCCTCGATCGACCCGCTGGGGGCGGGCTATCACATCAGCCAGTCCAAGATCGCGCTGGGCTCGGGCGGCTGGTCGGGGCGCGGCTTCATGCAGGGCACGCAGTCACGGCTCAACTTCCTGCCCGAGAAACACACCGATTTCATCTTCACCACGCTGGCCGAGGAATTCGGCTATATCGGGGGGATCTCGCTGCTGGTGCTCTATGCGCTGATCGTCGCCTTCTGCGTTGCGGCCGCGCTGAAGATGAAGGATCGCTTCGCCTCGCTGCTCACACTGGGTGTGGCCGCGACCTTCTTCTTCTATTTCGCGATCAACATGGCGATGGTGATGGGGCTGGCGCCGGTGGTCGGGGTGCCGCTGCCGATGGTCTCCTATGGCGGCTCGGCGATGCTGGTGCTGATGATCGGCTTCGGGCTGGTGCAGAGCGCGCATATCCACAGACCGAGAGGAAGGGCATGACACTCAACGTCTATTTCGCCGCGCGGCCGGAACTGTGGCCGCGCTACCGCGAGGCGCTGCGTGAGGCGCTGGCCGAGGCGGGCATTGAGGCAAGCGTGAGCGACAGCGCACCCGACCCGGCAATGGTGGACTACATCGTCTATTCCCCCGGCGGCGTGATCGAGGATTTCCGCCCCTATACCAACGCCCGCGCCGTGCTCAACCTGTGGGCCGGGGTGGAAAGCATCGTCACCAACCCCACGCTCACCCAGCCGCTGTGCCGGATGGTTGATCCCTCACTGACCGAAGGGATGGTGGAATATGTCACCGGCCATGTGCTGCGCTATCATCTCGACATCGACGGGCACATCGCCGCGCAGGACGGGCACTGGCGCGAGGATGCCGTGCCGCCGCTGGCGCGCGAGCGCCCGGTGGCGATGCTGGGGCTGGGCGCGCTGGGGCGGGCCTGCGGGCAGGCGCTGGCGGGGCTGAACTTCCCGGTGCTGGGCTGGAGCCGCGAGCTCAAGGAGGTGGCGGGCATCTCCTGCCACGCCGGAGAGGATGGGCTCGATCAGGTGCTGCGCCGCGCCGCGATCGTGGTGACGCTGCTGCCGCGCACGCCGCAGACCGAGGGCCTCCTGAACGCGCAGCGGCTGTCGCTGCTGCCACCCGGTGCCTGCGTGATCAATCCCGGCCGCGGCGCGCTGATCGACGACGATGCGCTGCTGGAGGCATTGAACGCGGGGCAGGTGCGTGCCGCGACACTCGATGTGTTCCGCACCGAGCCGCTGCCGCCCGATCACCCCTATTGGGCGCATCCCCGCGTCACCGTCACCCCCCATATCGCGGCCGAGACGCGCCCGCAGACTGCCGCGCGCGTCATTGCCGAAAACATCCGCCGTGGTCAGGCCGGTGAGCCGCTCTTGCACCGCGTGGACCGCGCGCGCGGCTACTGAGCCGGGGCTGGCCGAGAGGGGGAACTTCGCCGCCGGGGGTGGACGGGCGATGGGGAATCGCGCTCTATGGCCGTGGTGGGTGTTGAGCGGTCGCGGCGTTTTCAATCGATATTCAGGAGCGGTGGCCGTTGGGGGCACAGCCGGAAATCATGCGCGATGGCGCAGAGATCGCGGTTATCGGCGCCGGCGTGGTGGGGTTGTGCACGGCCCTGAGACTGGCGCAGGAGGGATATGAGGTCGCCCTCATCGCCCCGGCCGGGGACGGCACCGGCACATCCTTCGGCAATGCCGGGGTCGTCGCCGATTACGCGGTTCTGCCGATCGGAAACCCCGGTGTCCTGCGTGATCTGCCCAGGCTGCTGTTCAGCCGGGACAGCCCGCTGGCGCTGCGCTGGGGGGCAGCCCCGGCGCTCGCGCCCTGGCTGACGCGCTTTCTGCGCCAGGCGATGCCGGGTGCGGCGCGGCGCAATGCGCAAGCGCTCGCCGGGTTGCTGGCCGGAGCCGGCGCGGAATGGGCGCGGCTGGCCGGTGAGATCGGCGCGCAGGATCTGCTGCGCCGGCGCGGCGTGCTCTATGCTTTCGAGACCGCGCGCGAATTCCGCGCCGCCAAGGGCGACATCGACTGGCGCCGGTCGCTTGGCGTGCCCATCGAGATCCTGCGCCCCGAGGAAATAGGGCAACTGGAGCCGGGGCTGCCCGGGCACGCGGCGGGGGGCGGGGCGGCCTTCTTCCCCGAGACGTTGTCGCTGATCGATCCGGGCGAGGTGATGCACCGGCTCGCCGCGGCGGTGGCGGCGGCCGGGGTTCGCCGCATCGAGGGGCGCGTTGCGCGTCTGCAGCGCCTGCCGCCGGGGCGGGGCGTTGCGCTGGAGGGTGCGGGGCTTGCGCTGCGCGCGCGCCGGGTGGTGATCGCGGCGGGCGCCTGGTCGCGCGCGCTTGCCCGCGATGCCGGCGACCGCGTGCCGCTGGAAACCGAACGCGGCTATCATCTGGAGTTCGACATGGCGGCCCCGCCGCTTTCACGGCCCTTCACGCCGGTGCCGCGCGGCCTCTATTTCTGTCCCATGGCCGGGCGGCTGCGCGTTGCGGGCACAATCGAGCTGGGCGGGCTCGACGCGCCCGAGAGCCCGGCGCGGCTTGCCTATCTGCTGCGCGGGGCGCGCGCCATCCTGCCCGACCTGCCCGAGCCCGACCGCCAATGGCTGGGTTTTCGCCCCTCGCTGCCCGACAGCCTCCCGGTGATCGGCCCCTCGCGGGCGGGCGACGATGTGCTCGCGGCATTCGGGCATGGGCATCTGGGCCTCACGCTCGCCCCGGTGACGGCGCGCATCATCGCGGCGCTGATCCGCGGGGATGCGCCCGACCGCGATCCCGCACCCTTCCTGCCCGGCCGTTTCCGCGCGCTGCCCATCTGAGGCCGCGCGCCGCAGGCAAACACGATCGGTTGAACTTGGCCGACGCATTTTTATCCAGTCAAGAGTGAGCAAGATTTCGCGCCCGCCGGGCAGCCACAGGGGCAAGCGGGCAGAGGTGGGCGCAGAGCAATCGCGCAACGCGAGGGAGGTCTCCCGGACGTGAGCGACAAACTCGTGGTCGAAAATCTGGTCAAGGTGTTCGGGGATGATCCCGAACGTGCCGTGCGCATGCTCAAGGCGGGCCACAGAAAGCCTGACATCCTCAAGGAAACGGGCATGACCGTCGGTGTCTCGGGCGTGGATTTCACCGTCGGCGAGGGCGAGATATTCGTGGTCATGGGGCTCTCGGGGT
>PWLT01000086.1 GCA_003558415.1 Hyphomicrobiales bacterium | reverse complement strand
TCGGCGATGTCCGCGGGCAGCTCGATCATCCCGGGAAGGCGATCGACACTGTCACAGGTCGGGCCGAAGACCACGCGCGGGCGCACCGGCCCGTCGCGCAGGGTCCCATCGGCGCGGCGTACCTCGATCCGCCCCGGCGCCCCGAGCAGCGGCGATTCACTCAGCGCGCCATAGATGCCGTCATTGAGAAACACATCTCCATCGTCGCGCACCGCGCGCACCTCGCAGGCCAGGGTGAAGGCCTCTGCGACCATGGCGCGGCCCGGCTCGCAGACCAGTTCCGGCGCCTGCGCCCCGAAGGCCGCTTTCGTCTCGGCAGCGATCACAGCGAAAATCTTCTCGAGCGCGGGCGCATCGCCCGCCGCGCGGTGCGAGGGGAAACCGCCGCCGACATTGAGCCGCGCCAGCCGCACGCCGGCCTGCGCCGCGATCCCCGCCGCCGCGCGGATATAGGTGGCCCAGGCGGCGGGGTCGGCGCATTGGGTGCCGGGGTGGAAGGTCAGCGCGCCGGCATGGCCGCGCTCAGCGGCCCGGTGCAGCAACGCCGCCGCACGGTCAGGCATGGCGCCGAACTTGGCACCGAAATCATAGGCCGCGCCCTTGACGGGGAGCTTGAAGCGCACCGCAATCTCGTTGTCCCGGGACGGGAGCTGCGCGAACAGCTTGTCGAGCTCGGACTCGGAATCGACCGACCAGGACACCACGCCCGCCGCCACGCCCTCGGCAATCTCGCGGCGCGAGCGCACGGGGTTGTTGTAATGCAGTGCCGCGCCGGGCACGCGCCGGCGGATGAGCCGGATTTCCTCGGGCGAGGCGACATCGAAGGCGTTGATCCCGGCGGCGGCCAGATTGTCGATCACCAAAGGGTCGGGGTTGGCCTTGACCGCATAGGTCACGAGCCCCGCAAACCCGTCCTGAAACCGCCGTGCGGTCTGCTGGAGAACTTCGGGTGCGAAGAACAGCACCGGCTCCTGCGCGCCCATCCGGGCCAGATATTCGCCCGGCGTACGCCAGATCGTCGTTTCCATGCTCATGCCCGTGCCCCTTCGTCGCTGCGCCTTGAACGGCATCTGCGCCAAGGATGCGGCATATGACGGCCCTTTTCACCGATCAAAACAGTTGTTTTTGCGGAGATTTCCGTTATATCACCCGCAATATCGGCAAATCGACGAAAACGGCATGGACAAGCTCGACCGCGCCCTCATCTCCCGGCTTGCAGACGATGCGCGCGTGTCGCTGGCCACGCTCTCGCGCAGCCTCGGGGTTGCGCGCTCGACCATTCAGGCGCGCATCGAGCGGCTGGAAAACACCGGCGTCATCGCGGGCTACACCGTCAAGCTGGGCGAGGCGGCGCGGCGCGGGCGCATCCGGGCCACGGTGCTGCTGACCATCGAGCCGCGCGCGCAGCCCGCCGTGCTCAGCCGCCTGCGTGCCCAGCCGCTGGTCGAGCGCATCCACACCACCAGCGGTCGCTTCGACCTGCTGCTTCAGGTGGCGGCCGAGACGACCGCCGCGCTTGATGCGCTGCTTGACGAGATCGGCGCGATCACCGGGGTGCGGTCCTCGGAAAGCCTCATCCACCTTTCGACCAAGCTGGACCGCGCGACATAGGGCCTGGAGAGCCAAACCGTGGACCTTTACCGGACGGCTCATCGGGCCTGCGCCGACGGCGTGCGCAGGCGTGCTGCGATGTGCCAATTCACGATCCTGCGCGCGACGGTCGCAAGGGGGGCGAGCGACGGGGAGACCATCACCGGTGCGTCACCGTCCGGAGCGATACTCACGCTGTGCTGCGTGGTTTCACCACGGACCGGCAAAGATGGCGCGCGCGCCAGACAAGATGGGAGAACAATCCGGTGAGAGATCAACGCCTGCTCACGAACTGGGCTCTCTTTTCCGGGGAGTGCACGAGCACGCCCTCACCTGCTAGTTCCGACCGTCCCCGCGCGCGGCTGCGGCCCGCGCGCGCAAGACCTTTGCAATCGTCACTTCCAGCGCCTGCGCCCCGGGCATCGCCGCGGCTCCGGCACTTCCCATGCGCGCCTGCACGGCGGCGATCTCGCGCGCGAGCCCGCCTTGGAGGCCCAGCGCATCGAGCGTGGCGGCGCTTTCCATCATCTCGGCGGCGCGGCGCTCACCGTGGCGCAGCGTGCGCTCGAACTGATAGGCGGGGTCGGGCTGGTGGCCGAACCAGGCGAAGCTTCCCTCGAGCGAGGCGATGATCTCCTCGCGGCAGCCCGAGGCCTCGGCGGCCAGCAGGGTCTCGACCGTGATCGCCTCGAGCCCTTTGACGAAGAGCGAGCGCACCATCTTGATCGCGGTGGCGGCGCCGGGGTCGTCGCCCACCACGCGCAGGTCGAAGCCCAGCGCGGCAAGCCTGGATGCATGCTCCTGCACGCGCCGGCCCGCAAGCAGGACGGGGGTGCGGTGCCCGCGCGGATGCACGGGCGCCATGACCGCCATGTCGATGTAATCCGCGCCCGCCGCTTCCACGAGGCGCGCGCTCTCACGCTTGCGCTGCGGCGAGACGGAATTGATATCGAACACCACATGCCCCGCGCCCAACCCCGGCGCGAGCGGACGCAGCGCCGCGAGCGACTGATCGGCGGTGACGGCGCTGAAGATCCACTCGGCACGGGAGGCGAGCGCGGGTGCGTCGGTGGCACTGGTGGTGCGGCGCGCCTGCATCGCGCGCTGCATTTCCTCGGTGGCGCGGGGATCATTCTGGAGGATGTCGAAGGCGGCGAAGTCGAGCGCCGAATCCGCACCGGCCAGCGACTCGCAGAAGGCCCGCGCCGCTTCGCCGAATCCCAGGAACCCCATGCGCATGTCCGCCCCGCCATTCATTCGGTGAACACCCGCCCGTCGAAGAGCTTGCGCGCCGTGCGCAGGATGGCCGTGCGGGTGACCTCGCCATTCGTCAGTGTCGCGATCACCTCCACCGCCCCGGTGGGATGCTCGACGGGCAAGCGTTTCTCCTCCCCCTCGGGGATGTCGGCCAGCTCCGCCGCCGGGCTGCCGGGCAGCAGGCAGGCCGTGGCCACGCTCACCGCACCAAGCACGCCGATGGCCTTGTGACAGCGATGCGGGATGAAGGTGCGTGTGGCGATGGCACCCCCTGCGCGCGGTGGCGAGATCATGGTCATCTTGGGCACCGATGCCTCGGCCACATCGCCCATATTCATCAGCGGCCCGGCCTTGAGGCGGATCGCCTCGAGCCGCGCGCGCAGATCGGCGTTTGCCTCCAGCTCGGCGGGTGTCTCGTCGCCGCGCAGCCCCATATCGGCGGCGCGCATGATCACGCAGGGCATGCCGTTGTCGATCAGCGTGCAGGCGATGCCCTCGATCTCGTCAACGGGGTTGCCCGTGGGCAGCAGCGCCCCGCAGCTCGAGCCGGCCGAATCCTCGAAACTGATGGGGATGCCCGCGGCGGTGCCGGGCACGCCGTCGATGCGGGCCTCGCCTGCGTAGCGCACGCGCCCGCCGGGTGTTGGCACGCGCGCGGTGGCGTATTGGCCCGAATTCTCCATGTAGATGCGCACCTCGGTCTCGCCGTCGCGCGCCGTAACCAGCCCGCGCTCGATCGCGAAGGGGCCGATACCGGCGAGGATATTGCCGCAATTCTGGCCGTCGGAGACGAGCGGCTTATCGACGAAGACCTGAAGGAAGAGATAATCCACATCGGCGCCCGCGCGCTGCGAGGGCTTGACGATGGCCACCTTGGAGCTGAGCGGATCCGCCCCGCCCATCCCGTCGATCTGGCGCGGAT
>PWLT01000370.1 GCA_003558415.1 Hyphomicrobiales bacterium | reverse complement strand
CGCCGCTTGCCTTGAGCGTCTCCTGAAGCGCCGTGGTCGGGACCACGAGCGTCTCGCCCGCGATCTCGACAACCATGCCCTCGAGCACCGCGAGGGTAAGCGGCAGGCTGATCGAGACGGTGGTGCCCTGCCCCGGTGCCGAGGCGATCGAGACGCGCCCGCCCAGGCGCTGAATCTCGCTCTTGACGACATCCATCCCGACACCGCGTCCGGAAAGGGCGGAGACCTCCGTTGCCGTGGAGAAGCCCGGAGCGAAGAGCAGATTGTCGATCTCGTCGTCGTCGAGATCCTTGTCGGGATCGATCAGCCCGCGCTGCACGGCGATCTCGCGCACCTTCGCGCGGTTGATCCCGGCGCCGTCGTCACTCAACTCTATGATGACACGTCCCGAACGATGCGCCGCATCGAGACGGACCGTCCCCTCCCGGGGCTTTCCGGCGCCCGCGCGCGCATCGGGCGGCTCGAGTCCGTGATCCACCGCGTTGCGGATCATGTGGGTGAGCGGGTCGGCGAGCCGCTCTATCACTGTCTTGTCGACCTCGGCATCCTCGCCCGAGGTTACCAGCCGAGCCTCCTTGCCGGCGGCCTGAGCCGACTCGCGCACGATCCGCGACATGCGCTGGAAGAGCGGCTTGATCGGCTGCGCGCGGATCGCCATGACGCGTTCCTGTAGCTCGCTGGAGAGCTGGCGCAGCTGTCCCATCGCCGAATCGACGCCATTGCCTGGCGGCAGTTTCTCGCTCTCGATCGACTGGGTGAGCATCGCCTGGGTGATCACGAGTTCTCCGACCAGGTTGATGAGCCGGTCCACCCGCTCGAGATCGACACGGATGGTCGGGCGCACGGCGGCGGGCGCGGACGCCTCGCCGGGAGCGTCCGGCGGGGAAGCGCCGGGCCGAGGGGAGGCTGCCGCCTCGCCCTGAACGGCCTGCGGCCCCTGCGCGGGCACGGCCTCGGGTGGCGCAGCCCGCTCCCGCACATCGCCGGGATCGCCGGGCGCGCTGCACGCCTCGCCCTCGCGTCTGATGTCCAGGCGACAGCACCCCTCGACGAAATCGAAGACCTCGCGCAGCCGCTCCGGCGGCACATCGGTGTCGAGGGTGAGGTTCCAGCACAGGTAGGAGTCGTCCCAGGACAGATCGCTCAGCGGCGGCAGGGAGGAGAGATCCAGCTCGACCTGCAATTCGCCATGCGCCGACAGGGCGCGAAACAGCAGGGCGGGATCATTGCCGCTGGTATAGAGCTCACGCGTGGGTTCGAAGCGGATGTGATAGCGCATTCTGTTGGGTGGCACCGGCGCTGCGTCCGGATCCGGATCTGTCGCCGCATCCCCCCCGATGGCGTCGAGATCGAGCGGGACGCTCAACGGAGTGAAAGCCGGCGCATCGGGCGCCTGTGCGGCGGTTTCCGTCACGTCGGGACTTCCCGCCGCCTCCAGCGGCGTATCTGCTCCCCCCGCGCCGCCCCGCCCGCCGGTCATCGCATCAAGCTCTGCGATCAGCGCCGCGCCGGTGGTGTCCCGGGGCGGGGCGCCATCACTGCGCGCCGCCTCCACCAGATCGGACAGGTGATCGCTGGCACGGAAGCTCAGGGCGAGCGCCCCCGAATCCAGCGCGACCTGCCCCGAACGCGCGGCATCGAGCATGTTCTCGAAGGCATGCGCGAAGGAGACGAGCGCATCGAGCCCGAAGGCGGCCGCGCCCCCCTTGATCGAGTGGACGGCGCGGAAAACCGCGTGCACCGTATCCTCTTCGGCGGCGCCGCTGTCGAGTTGCGCGAGCCCGTCGCCGAGCGCCTCGAGCAGATCCTCGCATTCCTGGAAAAAACCTTCGCGCAGTTCACCTGTCGTCATAACCGCCTCACGGAGCTGCCACACGTTCGATTGCCGTGACGAGCTTGCCCTCGTCGAACGGCTTGACGATCCAGCCCGTGGCCCCCGCGTCGCGGGCCCGGGCCTTGAGCTCCGCCGCGCTCTCGGTGGTCAGGACCAGGATCGGCAGGGCCCGGTAGCGGCGCTCGCTGCGCACCGCCTCGATGAAACCGAATCCGTCCATGCGCGGCATGTTGATATCGGTGATGACGAGATCGGGGATTTCCTCGGCAAGGCGTTCGAGCCCGTCCACACCGTCCTCGGCCAGCCGGACGCTGTAGCCCGCCTCGCTCAGCGCGGATTCGAGCATCCCGCGCATCGTGCGCGAATCATCAACCGCCAAGACTCGAAGACCCATTCTCTTCCTCCTGAAATTCCGTCGGGGACAGCCCGAGCCTGGCGAGGCCCGACGCGAAGGCATCGGAGCCGTCGATGATGCGAAAGGTGACGCCGTCGCGCGCCCATTGCAGCCGCGCGGCGAGCAGAACCTGCAGGCAGAGCGCGCCTACATGCGTGACGCCCGAGGCGATCACCTCCAAAGGGGTGTCGCGAAGATGCTCAAGCGCTTCGGCAAGTTCGTCCGCGGCCAGAAGATCGAGCCGCGCGGGCAATTCGAGTCGGCACATTGTGCAACCTCATCCGCGATGGTCGGCGCCCGTGTCGGGCAGCCTGCCATCAGGATTAGGGTGCGAAGATTAACAGCGCCTTGAGGCGGACAGGAATATTGCCCGCGCGCGATCCGATAGTGGCGCGATGCGCCCGATGCGCGCGCGCAGTGGCCCTCAGCTGATCACGACCTGGGGATGTGCGCGCCGCCGCGCGCCTGCGGCAGTTTCCAGCCCAGCACCTGCCCGGCGATGAGATTGCGCATCATCTGCGCGGTTCCGCCGCCGATGGTGAACATGCGCACATCGCGCGCCATGCGCTCCAGCGGGCAGTTGCGCGAATAGCCTTGTGCGCCGAAGATCTGCAGGGCGTTGTTGACGATGCCGATGGACGCCTCCGAGGCGAAGAGCTTGGCCTGCGCGGCGAGCATGGGGTCGGGAAACACGCTGCCGCCCGGCCCGCGCGAGCGCGCCGCCGCGTGCAGCAGCAGCCGCGCGGCGGTCAGTTGTGTCTGCATGTCGGCCAGCATCCATTGCAGCCCCTGAAACTCGCCGATGGGGCGGGCGAACTGTTCACGCGTCCGCATCCGCTCGGCGGCGAGATCGAGCGCCCCGGCGGCTACGCCCATGGCCACGGTTCCCGCGCCGACTCGCTGGCTGTTATAGGCATTCATCAACCCGGCGAATCCCTTGCGCAGACCCTCGGGTGGCATGATCAGCCGATCGGCGGGCAGGGCCAGATCCTCGAAGGCCAATTCACCCTCGGGGATGCCGCGCAGCCCCATTGTCGGCTCGCGCGCGGCCATGCGCAGCCCCGCATCCTCGTCGCGCAGGGCGATGAAGCCGCCGATGCCCTCTTCCTCTCCCTTTTCGTCGAACACACGGGCGAAGATCAGATGCAGCCGCGACACCCCGCCACCCGTGATCCAGTGCTTGCGCCCGTTGATCACATAGCCGTTGCCGCGCCGCTCGGCGCGGGTGGTCATGGCCATCGCGTCGCTGCCCGCCTCGGGCTCGGTGATGCAGATGGCCGGCTTGTCGCCGGCGAGCACGAGATCGGCCGCAAGGCGTTTCTGCTCCGCGCTGCCATAGGCCATGATCGCCGAGATCGCGCCCATATTCGCCTCGACGACAATGCGGGCGGTGACGGTGCAGACCCGCGCCATCTCCTCGATCACCAGCGCGGCCTCGAGAAAGGACCGCCCCTGCCCGCCCAGCTCGCGCGGGATGGTCATGCCCATGAATCCCGCCTGGGTGAGCGCGCGGACATTGTCCCAGGGGTATTCCTCGCTCGCGTCGATCTG
>PWLT01000297.1 GCA_003558415.1 Hyphomicrobiales bacterium | reverse complement strand
TCGGCGGCGCCGGGCTTCAGCATCGGCAATGTGCATGTCATGGCGGGCGTTCCGGCCATCTTTGAGGCGATGCTCGCGTCGATCCTGCCCAGCCTGGCCGGGGGGGCGCCGCTGCTGAGCCAGTCGCTGCGCATCGCGCGCGGCGAGGGCGAGATCGCAGCACCCTTGCGCACGCTTGCCGAGGAGTTTCCCGAGCTGTCCTTCGGCTCCTACCCGTTTGTCAAGGATGGTGTCTACGGCGCGCAGGTGGTGATTCGGGGCACCGAGAAGGCCCGCGTCGATGCCGCGATGCTGCGGCTTGCCGACATCTTCCCCGAGTCCACTGCGTGAGCCCCGTCGCCCCGCCCGTGCCCACCACGTTGCTGGCCACGCTCGAGGCAACCTGGCCTCCTGCGGCGCGGTGGCGCATCGGTGCGTTCACCCTGCGCGATGGGCGGGGCGGGGGCAAGCGGGTCAGCGCCGCCAGTGCAGAGGCGCCACCCGGCGAGGATGAGATCGCGCGCGTCGAGCGCGAGATGCGCGATCTCGGGCAGAGGCCGCTGGTCCGGCTCTGCGAGGACGCCGCACCTCATGATCGTGAGCTCGATGCCTTGCTGGCGCGGCGCGGCTACAAGGTTGTGGATCCGACGGTCTTCTATTGCGCGCCACTGGCGCGGCTGCTGCCCGAGCCGCTGCCGGTGATGCGCGTCTTCGCCATCTGGCCGCCGCTGGCCATTCAGCGCGACATATGGACCGCCGGGGGGATCGGCCCGGCCCGCCAGGCGGTCATGGCACGCGCGCCCGAGCCCCGCTGCGCGCTGATGGCGCGTCAGTCCGACCGCGTGGCGGGAACTGCCTTCATCGCCCTGCATGGGGTGATCGCCATGCTCCATGCCATGGAAGTCACCCCCGCGCTGCGGCGTCAGGGCGCGGCGGGGAACCTGCTGCGCGGGGCGGCGCAATGGGCGGGCGAACAGGGCGCGCAATGGCTGGCGCTTGCCGTGACCCGCGACAACGCGCCCGCGCGCGCGCTCTATGCCACGCTCGGCATGGAGGTTGCGGGCAGCTATCATTACCGCGAGCATCCAGGGGAGCACATGCCATGACCGATCAGCCCACCGAGTTGAACCTGCCGCCCTTGGACCCGCTGCCCGAGGCGACGGCGAAATACTTCCGCATCTGCGAGGAGAAGCTGGGGATGATCCCCAACGTTCTGCGCGCCTATGCCTTCGACGAGGCCAAGCTCAACGCCTTCTCGGCGATGTACAACGATCTGATGCTGGGCGAGAGCGGGCTGTCCACGCTGGAGCGCGAGATGATCGCGGTCGTCGTGTCCTCCATCAACCGCTGCTGGTATTGCCAGGTGGCGCATGGGGCGGCGGTGCGCGCGCTCTCGGGCGATCCGGCGCTGGGCGAGGCGATGGTGATGAACTGGCGCGCGGCGCGGCTGGATGCGCGCCAGCACGCGATGCTGGCCTTCGTCGAGAAGGTCAGCGAGGCCAGCGCCCGCATCGAGGAGGCCGACCGTGAGGCGCTGCGCGACGTGGGTTTCAGCGATCGCGACATCTGGGATATCGCCGCGGTCGCGGGGTTTTTTGCCATGTCGAACCGGGTGGCCTCGGCCACGGGCATGCAGCCGAATGCGGATTACCACGCCCAGGCGCGATGAAGCCCCGGTCGCCGGTCCAAGGCGAAATTCAGCGGGCCGGAGTGCCCCCCAACACCCCGGCCCCAGCCGCGTCCCGGGCGGGCGTATGCCCCGGGCGGGCTACCAGTTCTCAGGGCCGCGCCCGGCAAAGCGGGCGGCCAGGAAATCGATGAAGGCGCGAACCTTGGGCTGCGTGAATCGCCCCGGAGGATAGACGGCATAGATGCCCAGATCCTCGCGCGGCAGCTCGGGGATGGCATCCTCCACCAGGCCCCGGCGCAGCGCTTCGGCGTAGAGAAAGCTCGGCAGATAGGCGATGCCCAGCCCGGCGATGGCGGCATTGAGCAACGACTGGCCGTCATTGACGGTCAGCGCGCCGCTTGAGCGCACCTGCCGCTTTTCCCCCGAGGGGGCGGTGATCTTCCAGACATTGCCGCTGGGCTGGTTCGAATAGTGAAGCAGCCGGTGCTGGTTAAGATCGTCGATCTTCAAGGGCCGACCGTGTTGCTGGAAATAGGAGGGTGCTGCGATCATGCGCTTGGTCGTGTCGGTGATCCGCCGCGCGCGCAGGCTGCTGTCTTCCAGCTCGCCGATGCGCACGGCCATGTCGAAGCCTTCCGAGATCAGTTCGACATAGCGGTTGTTGAGCACCATGTTGATGGTGATCGCGGGGTATTCGCGCAGGAAATCCGCGAGAATCGGCGAGAGCAGGTTGACCCCGAAATCCGTGGCCACCGACATGCGCAGCACGCCCGAGGGTGCCGACTGCATCGCCGAGACCAGCGAATCCGCCTCACCGGCGTCGTTGAGCACACGCCGCGCGCGGTCGTAATAGGCCAGCCCGATCTCGGTGGGGCTCACGCGCCGGGTGGTGCGGTTGAGCAGGCGCGCGCCCAGCCGCGCCTCGAGCGCGGAGACATGCTTGGAGACCGCGGACTTGGAGATTCCCATCTTGCGCGCCGCGTCGGTGAACCCCCCTTGATCCACGACATTCGCAAAGGCCTCCATCTCGGTCAGTCGGTCCATAACGTCCCCCGCTTGGAAATAATCCCTTCATTCGAGGCCCTTTGTCACGGACAATTCGGGCGAGATTGCGGAAGCCGGCCGACAATTAAGCGGTAATCTCCGGCAGCGGCAGGTTCTGCATTGCCTGCGGGGGCTCGTACGGTTGCGACTCTGTCGCGCTCTGAACGAAGGGTATTCGCAGGCCCGCAACACCCGCTAGCGGCGGCCCGTCCGGTGACGCTCTGGCCTGACGATTTTTTCGACAAGCGCGCGAGTGAGCGGTGTGACCAGCAGCGCCGCCGGGAAGGCAACCGCCCATGATGCACCCCATGCCGTGAGCCAAATCGCAACTCCGAACCCGCCAGGCCCGACCGCGCGCAGACTGGAGATGCCCGAGACGATCAGCGACATCAGTCCAGTCAGGAGCAGGATGAAGACGATATTCGCATATCTTTCTGGTATCATTGACGCCTCTCGCCGCAATGGCGCCCCAGTGCCAGGCTCAACCCAGTTCTGCCGAGGGGATAATGGGAAAGAAGGCGCCCCCCGACCACAGCCCGAACCAGCGCGCGCCGTCATGCTCTTCATGTCGGCCGATCTCGACCAGCCGGTAGAAGCTCTTGCGGTCGATAAGCGCCTCGAGACCGGCGCGCACATGCACATAGGGGGAGGGCTCGCCGGTCTGCGCATCGCGTTCCACGCGGATAGGGTTGTCGGGGCCGGCGGTCGAGCGGTCGCCGACCTGGGTGGTGAAGGTCAGCAATTGGTCGCGCCCCTCGCCCTCTGCCTCGAAATCCACGGCCACGAAGGGCGCGTCATCGACGGTGATGCCCACCTTCTCCACTGGCGTGACGAGATAGTGCCGGCCGTCCTCCTTCTTGAGAATCGAGGAAAACAGCCGCACCAGTTCGGGCCGCCCGATCGGCGTGCCGAGATAGTACCAGGTGCCGTCGCGCGCGATGCGGATGTCGAGATCGCCGCAATAGGGCGGATCCCACTTGTGAACCGGCGGTAGTTTGCCTTTCGCGGCCTGTGATGCATGCTGCGCGAGGCTGTCCGCGGAAGGTTTCACGATGTTTTGTGCACACATGGTTTTTGCCGATCGCCTTGGGTGGCATACTTCATCCTCAATGCAGGATATAGCAACGTGGCGCCCGACGTCACCACGAGAGGTTCTACAACATGCAGGA
>PWLT01000238.1 GCA_003558415.1 Hyphomicrobiales bacterium | reverse complement strand
GGCCAGATGATTGCCCTGGCTTTCCTTTCCGCCAAACCCCCCGCCCATGCGCCGCACCTCGACGCGCACCGCGTGCATCGGCACCCCCAGCGCATCCGCGACCTTGTGCTGTATCTCCGTGGGGTGCTGCGAGGAGGCG
Source organism: Hyphomicrobiales bacterium (assembly GCA_003558415.1). Lineage (GTDB taxonomy): Bacteria > Pseudomonadota > Alphaproteobacteria > Rhodobacterales > Rhodobacteraceae > Alkalilacustris. Next base: position 3,695 of record PWLT01000238.1, on the reverse strand, counting down.
TGCACGACCATGTCGCCACCCTCCTGTGGCAGCGCGAGCGCAGCGTGCCCTTCGAGGTAGAAATGCTCCTGCCCGCCGATCTCGATGCTGTCCTCGATCACATGCGCGCAAGCGGACAGCGCCGCCTCCACGTCGCCGCGCTGCCAGATCAGCGGCCCCTCTTCAAACCGCGAATCGGCCGCCAGAGCGTCGTCGATGGTCAGCACCGCCGGGCGCTCGGTGATCGTCACGCGCCCCAGCCGCGCGGCGCGACGCGCGGCGAGGTGGCTCTCGGCCACGACCAGAAACAGCGGCTGGCCGAGATAATGCACCACACCCTCAGCCAGCAGCGGCTCGTCATGCGCCGAGGGGCTGGCATCATTGGCATGCGGCATGTCGGCGGCGGTGAGCACCGCGACCACGCCCGGTGCCGTGCGCACCGCGTCGAGATCCATCTGCGTGATCTCGCCATGCGCGCACTCGGCCAGCCCGAAGGCCAGATGCAGCGTGTTCGCGGGTGCGGGAATGTCATCGACATAGCGCGCCGCGCCGGTGACATGCAGCGCGGCCGCGTCATGGGGCAGGGGCTTGTGGACGCTCATGGCGCGACCTCCAGCACCCGCGCCGGGGTGCCCCGGCTTTCGTGATAACAGCGCCACAGCATGTTCTGTGCCGCCCGCATCCGGTAGTCGGCCGAGGCACGCATGTCGCTCAGCGGCGTGAAGTCATCCTCAAAGGCGGGCAGGGCGGCACGCACGCTTTCCTCGTTCCACTTCTGGCCGGCCAGCGCGGCCTCGACCGCCGCAGCGCGCTTCGGCGTGCCCGCCATGCCGCCAAAGGCTATGCGCGCCTCGCGCACCCGCCCGTCCTCGACCCGGATATTGAAGCAGCCGCAGACGGCCGAGATATCCTGATCGAAGCGCTTGGAGAGCTTGTAGCAGCGCAGAACATCCGGCTGGCGCGGGAAACTCACCGCCTCGACGAATTCGCCCGGGGCGCGGTCCTGCTTGCCGTAGTCGATGAAGAAATCCTCGAGCGCCATCTCGCGCCGCGTGTCGCCCCGGCGCAGATGCAGCGTGGCCCCCAGCGCGATCAGCGCCGGCGGGCCGTCGCCGATGGGCGAGCCATTGGCGATGTTGCCGCCGATGGTCGCCGCCGCGCGCACCTGCGCTGAGCCGTAGCGGCGGATAAGCTCGGCGAAATCGGGGTGGTGGGGGGCGATGGCCGCGCGCAGCTCACTCAGCGTGGTGCAGGCTCCGATGCGGATCCGATCCGCCTCCACACTGACGCCGCTCAGATCGTCGAGCCCGGCGATGAATGCCAGCGGCGCCAGCTCGCGCAGCTGCTTGGTCACCCACAACCCGACATCGGTGGCCCCCGCGATCAGCGTGGCCTCGGGATTGTCCATATACCAGGCAGCCAGTTCATCCGCATGGCGTGGGCGGAAAGCGTCATCCGTGCCCGTGCCATCCGTGCCGTCCTGTGCGCGCGCGTCGAGATCGGCGCGCATCCATTCAGGAACCGGCTGTGTGGCGGCGGCCTCGGCGGCGCGCACGATCGGCGCGTAGCCCGTGCACCGGCACAGATTGCCCGCGAGCGCATCGTCATGGTCGCGCCGCCCGTTCAGATGCGCCACCGCCATTGCGACGATGAAGCCCGGCGTGCAGAATCCGCATTGCGAGCCGTGATGCGCGATCATCTCCGCCTGGACAGGGTGCAGCGCGCCATCGGGGCCGGCGATCCCCTCGACCGTGCGGACCGCCTTGCCGTGAAGCTGCGGCAGAAAGAGGATGCAGGCATTGAGCGCGCGGCTGCCGCGCGCATCGCTGACCATCACCGTGCAGGCGCCGCAATCGCCCTCGTTGCAGCCCTCCTTGGTGCCGGTAAGCCCGCGCACTTCGCGCAGCCAGTCGAGCAGGGTCCGCGTGGGCGGTTCATCAGCCACACGGACCGGCGTTCCATTCAGCAGAAACGCAATCCCGGTCATCGAGATATCCCGCCGCGTTACTTCCCCGTTATCCGGCGCCCGGCGCACGGCCCGATGCGGCGTAAGGCCATGCTGCGTCCGTTTTTATCGTCCGGTCAGAAAAAACCCAAAATGCCGACTTGGCAAGGGATGAATTTTCCGATCGCCCGCGGTCTTTCCTCGCCGCGGGCGCGGGCCTAGAGTGTCGGCATGAGCCAGCCCCCGCGATTCATCCATCTGCGCGTTCACACCGAGTATTCGTTGCTCGAAGGTGCGGTTCCCGTGAAGACTCTGCCCAGGCTCTGCGCCGCGCAGGGCATGCCCGCAGTGGCGGTCACCGACACCAACAACATGTTCGCGGCGCTCGAGTTTTCGGTCACCGCCGCCGGGGCGGGGGTGCAGCCGATCATCGGCTGCCAGATCGATCTCGAACACGACCCGGCGCAACCCGGCGAGAGGGCGCGCCCGCCCGCGCCCGTCGTGCTGCTCGCGCAGAACGAGGCCGGGTATCGCAACCTTCTCAAGCTGAACACCTGTCTCTACCTGACGCCCGAGCGGCCCGTCCCGCTGGTTACGCTCGACGAGTTGGAAGCCCACGCCGAGGGGTTGATCTGCCTGAGCGGCGGGCCCGACGGTGCCGTCGGCCGCCTCTTGCAGGCCGGGCAGCACCCCCGCGCCGAGGCGCTGATGCGCCGGCTCGCGGCGGCGTTTTCCGACCGGCTCTATGTGGAGCTTCAGCGCCACCCCGGCGAGGGCGGGCGCGCGAGCGAGGCCGAGCGCGCCACCGAGCGCGGGCTGATCGAGATGGCCTATGCGATGGAGCTGCCGCTGGTGGCGACGAATGACGTTCATTTCCCCGAAGCCGAGATGTTCGAGGCGCATGATGCGCTGATGTGCATCAGCGAGGGCGCCTATGTCGATCAGGCCGCCCCGCGCCGGCGCCTGACGCCGCAACATGCCTTCAAGTCGCCCGAGGAAATGGCCGCGCTCTTTGCCGATCTGCCCGAGGCGCTGGACAACACCGTGGAGATCGCCCGGCGCTGCGCCTATCGCCCCGAGACGCGCGACCCGATCCTGCCGCGATTCGCCGATGACGAGGTCGAGGAACTGCGCCGCCAGGCCAAGGCGGGGCTGGAGGCGCGGCTGGAGGTCAATCCGCTCGCGGCTGAGCGTGCCGAGTATGACGCGCGACTCGACTATGAACTGGGCGTGATCGAGGGGATGGGTTTTCCCGGCTATTTCCTGATCGTGGCAGATTTCATCAAATGGGCCAAGGCGCAGGATATTCCGGTCGGGCCGGGGCGTGGCTCGGGCGCGGGCTCGCTTGTGGCGTGGGCGTTGACGATTACCGACCTTGATCCAATGCGCTACAAGCTGCTCTTCGAGCGGTTTCTCAACCCCGAGCGCGTGTCGATGCCCGATTTCGACATCGATTTCTGCATGGATCGCCGCGAAGAGGTGATCCAGTATGTGCAACACAAGTATGGCCGCGACAAGGTGGGCCAGATCATCACATTCGGCGCGCTGCTGTCCAAGGCCGCGGTGCGCGATGTGGGCCGTGTGCTGCAACTGCCCTACGGGCAGGTGGACAAGCTCTCCAAGATGATCCCGGTCGAGGGGGTCAAGCCGGTGAGCATCGAGAAGGCGCTGGCCGACGAGCCGCGCCTGCGCGAGGCGGCGCGCGCGGAGGAGGTGGTGGACCGGCTGCTTTCCTATGCAAAGCAGATCGAGGGGCTGCTGCGCAACGCCT
>PWLT01000338.1 GCA_003558415.1 Hyphomicrobiales bacterium | reverse complement strand
AGGCCGAGGACACCGACGACCGGACGGGACTTGCCGGCCACGCGCTGGTTCAGGCGATCGGTGGCGGTCATGCGCCCAAACGGCTCACGCCTCATGTCGTCGAGGTGCCGCTGCGCGCCGATGAACGATATTTCCTATGCACCGACGGGGTGACCGATGTGATGGGAAACAGCGAGATTCACGCGCTGTCCCTGCGCCATCACGACGACGACAAGGCATTCTGCGCCGCTGTCTTTGCGGAATGCATGGCGCGTGGCGGTCCCGACAATATCACGCTGTGCCTGTTGCGACCGCTGCATTGACCGCCCGCCTTCCGACACTCAGCGTGGGGGTTGCGCCATGCTGTCATCGACAATGCCGAGTTGTCGCCAGACCGGCAGGGTCTCTTCCACTATCCCGGTCACGGCCAGGGTGATCCGCTCCCCCATGGGGCGCGAGGGATCGTCGCGCCAGCGTCCTTCGGAGCCTTCCGCCCCTTTCCCGGGTGCAGCGGGGTCGCCTGCCGCCTCGGCTTGCGGGGCATCGAGTTGCGGGGGGTCCAGTGCCACCTGCTTTCCCCGCACCTCTTCCGGCGCCGTTCCTGACACATCCAGCACATGGGCAGTGAGCGGTTCGACCTGAGCCGGCAGCCCGCGGAACAACCCGTCCAGAACCGCCGCCTCGACCGAGCCGATCGTCCGCGCCGAATGGCCCACCGGCACCGCCAACCCGCTGCGCAGTTGCCGGGTCATGCCGAACGCCGCTTGCGCCACGCTGCGATTGTGGCGATAGGCCGATTGGATGCCCTCGGTGGTGACGTCGCGCAGGATCGGCATGGCGAGGTCCATCCCGGTCAGAATCGAGATCACCTCGGTGGCCGTCATCGCCCGATCCGCCGATGCCGCGATGTCCACCAACTCGCCTGCCGCGCAGGGTTGGCTGTAGAGCGCATCGAAGATGGGATCATAGCTTGCCAGCGGAAGTGTCAGGCTGGACGAGAGAACATCGAACTTCACATCTTCTTTCGGGCGGATGCCACAGGGGGCAAGCATTACCTCCCGCAACCGCGCCTCGCGCACCTCGGCATCGAAGCGCCGCCGCCCGCGCACATAGATGTCCCGGCGAAACATCCGGTTGTTGAAGTAATCCTTCGTCGTCTCGCGGAAAGGGCCATCGGGCAGCACGTCCACCACCTCGCGCTGGGCGTCGGACAGGCCGACTCCGCCAATGTTCTCGACGGGTGTGGCGGTGCCCACGAAGGTCAGCTTTGCCTCGGCCATATGCCGGGCCACATCGCGGTGATAGAGCGGTTGCCAGCGGGCATTGAGGAACTCATGCGCCAGATAGGCCAGCCGGTCATCGGGGAGCAGATTTGTCACATCGGTGGAAAACAGTGTGTCCACCGCGTCCCGTGGAAGAATGCGCGACTGTGCCTCGGTGGCCTTGCGCAGGAAATCGACACTCTGGCGAACGCGCTCGACGGAATCGCCCTGCACGCCCGACGCATATTCGAACAGCAGCCGCTGCATGGGCATGATGGGCGTCCATCCGGGCAGGGCGTTGTAGCTGACATAGGCCGCGCCGCCGGGCTTGAGATAGCGTGCGAGGAACCGCACGATCCCGGCCTGCACTTCGGACGAGACCCAGGAAAACACGCCGTGCAGCGTGATGTAATCGAACTGCGGAAAGCGGCTGCCGGGATCGTCGGCCAGCGCCAGGATATCGGCTTCGACAAAGGACAGGTTGTCTTGCTGCGCGCGCAGTCGTGCATCCTCGGCCCGCGCGATATGCGCCGGCAGGAAATCGATGCCTACAAAGCGGCCCTCGGGGTTGGCGGCGGCCAGTGCGGCCAGCGTGGTGCCATTTCCGCAACCGATCTCGCAATAGTCGAACGCGGGCGCGGCGCCGGGGGCGCGCGGCGGCTCGACCCCGCACAGCAGGCATATCAGATCCAGCCGCGCGGGCGCCTGTTCGGGGTAGCAGCCATTGATGTATTCGATGTCACCCACATAACCGTCGGTCCAGTCGCCCATTCAAATTGTCTCCACATGATTGCCCGCCGCGGTCGCGGCGCGTCTGACGTGATCCGGCCGCTCCATGTCAAGCACCGAGAACAGGGCGTCATCGCGATCGGCGCCCGCATCGGGATTGCCGCCCAGCCAACTGTTCCAGCCGAGCCGCGCGCCCCCCTCGCCGACACGGCAGGGCGGCACCGCGCCACCGCGCAGAACCGGCTGGACCGAGAAGAACTGGGCCGGGCCGACGATGAAACGGACCAGTTCCACCAGTCGCGGCAGCATGGCGCCATCGGGCATCAGTTGATTGAACTCTTCCAGCGAAAGCGGTCCCACACGGATCGTGAAGCCGGCCTGAACGTCCCAACAGCGGATGCCCAGAACGGCATCATGGCCCAGCCGGGCGTGCTGGCCCTGCGGGGCATGGATGCTGGGCAGGTGTGTGCGGGCGTCAGGCGCCATGAGCAGCCATGATCCCTGGAACTGCCGTATCTCGACCTTGCGTTCGAGCAGCGCCTCGGCAACGGATTTGACCGTCTGGGCCGAACGACGGCGATTGGCGATCTGCCCGGCGTGATGCAGCGCCAGATCGCGCCCGAAGGGTTGCTCCCCGTCCAGCCCGGGGGTTTCCAGCCCAACCAGGCTGGCCAGCACACGGCCGATGGGATCGGCCCCGTCATGGCGCGATGCTGGCGCGCGCGCGCGGTGTTCATGCGCGATGGTCAGCTGCCCCCGCGCCCATGCTCGATAGAACAACGAGATCGAACGATGCGCGAGCATGTCCAGGAAATCGCGGAACGCGGTGTTCTTCATCCGCGTCACGGCAATGGCCTGTTCGGTGTAATGCTCAGGAAGCACCCCCGTGGGGCCGACCAGCCCCATGAAGGCGACGGTCATCTCCGGCGGGGCGCCATCCTTTCCCGGGCGCAGGCGCGCGACCTCGCTTGCCGGGTGTTCCAACGACAGCGACGCCCTGAAGCGCACGGCTTCATGCTCGGGACGGCCATCGTTACCTACGGGGTCACGTCCAGCGTGCGACGAAGCCTGTTCAAGCATACGTACCGCCTGAAAGAAACCGAACCTCGCAGGGTCCTTTTCCAGCAGCTCGATTACAGAAGCGGCTGTTTTCCTGCCCTTGCCGGCCATCGTCTGAAAACCCCGGTTTGCCCACGCACCCGCGCCGTCAGCCGGGTGAAGGAATTGATCGCGCAATACTGGCTGAAGAACTCGTCCAGGATATTGCCCAGCATAAGCATGCCGTTCCCGGAAAACCGCGCCGGGTCGAACACCACCTCGATATCCACACCCCGGCACACAGCCGCGGCCCAGGGCGGCGCCCCTGGCCCGGAGGGAAAGCGTGCAGTGCCGGGCCGCGCGCTGACCTTGTGCACCCCCTCGATGAGCGCCGCCGTCTCATCGCTTTCGCCGACATCGTAAAGCTTGAGGATCTCGCGCAGCGCATCGGTGCCGTCTTCGGGCGAGGTCAGCGACAGGTGGTTGAGCGCCAGATGCGAGACCAGCCGCCAGCGCGCCCCGTCGCGCCAGCGGTTGCGCCGGGTCGGAGTCATCGGGGTCAACGCTTCGAGTCGCTCCACTGCGCCCGCACCTTCCACAAAGGCCATATTGGGCAGCCCGGCGCCATAGGGGATGGCCGCGGGTAGCGTGCCGTTGGTGCATAATGTGCGCACCTGCAACAGCGTATCAACCGGCTGGTCAGGGCTGAAATCCAGATCGACCACGCTGATGCGCATTTCATTGGTGGTGGTGTCGGTCTCTGCCCGGTGGCGGCTGGCATACCAGTAGCCCGCCTTGCCCGGGCGCGTGTGGCGGATGGAATAGAAGGGCAGAAAGCT
>PWLT01000208.1 GCA_003558415.1 Hyphomicrobiales bacterium | reverse complement strand
TGACGAGGCCGCGGCCATGGGCGACCTCCCAGATGGTCATGCCGGGCTGGGCGGTGACGGTTTCGCCGTCGAGGGTGAAGGTGATGGGGCGGGTCATTCTTGCGGCCTCCGCGTTGGCGCGAGAGCGGTGCACGGGCAGCGCCCGCCCGAGGGGGGCGCGGAAGCGCCCGCCTGGGGGGCGGGCGGGCGCTGCCCGTGCTTGCGCACGGGCGAAATCATCACGCGATCCGCCATCGCCATCCTCACACCTCCCCCGGAAAATGCTTCATGGTCAGCCGGATCGGGTTGGGCGCGGCCTGTCCCAGCCCGCAGATGGAGGCATCCTCCATCGCCGCGCAAAGCTCCTCCAGCAGGGCCTGGTCCCAGCGCTCCGCCTGCATCAGCTTCACGGCCTTTTCGCAGCCCGCCCGGCAGGGCGTGCATTGCCCGCAGCTCTCATCCTCGAAGAATCGCAGCATGTTGAGCGCCGCATCGCGTGCGCTGTCCTGATCGGAAAGCACCACCACCGCCGCCGAGCCGATGAAGGAGCCATGCGGCTGCAATGTGTCGAAATCGAGCGGCACATCGTCAAGCGATGCCGGCAACAGCCCCGAGGAAGGCCCGCCGGGCTGATACGCCTTGAGCTTGTGGCCCTGCGCCATGCCGCCGGCTGCGTCGATCACGTCGCCGATGGTCGAGCCCGCAGGCAGCAGATAGACGCCGGGATTGCGAACCCGCCCCGAAACGGAGTAGCTGCGCAGCCCCTTGCGGCCGTTCTTCTCGACGCTGCTGAGCACCTGCGGCCCCTCGCGCAGCACCCGTGTGACCCAGTGGAGCGTCTCGACATTGTTCACCAGTGTCGGGCGCCCGAACACGCCGTTCTGGGCGACGAAGGGCGGGCGGTGGCGCGGCAGGCCGCGCTTGCCCTCGATCGATTCGATCATCGCCGATTCCTCGCCGCAGATATAGGCGCCCGCGCCGCGGCGCAGGTCGATGTACCCCGGCGCGACGATGCCTGCATCCTCCAGCGCGGCGATCTCGCGGCGCAATATCTCCAGCACGGCGGGGTATTCGTCGCGCATGTAGATAAAGGCGGTCTCGGCCTCGACCGCCCAGGCGGCGATCAGCATTCCCTCAAGGAAAACATGCGGCTCGCGTTCGAGGTAAAAGCGATCCTTGAAGGTTCCCGGTTCGCCCTCGTCGCCGTTCACGGCGAGGTGGCGCGGCCCCTTCTCGGCACGCACGAAACCCCATTTGCGCCCGGCGGGAAAACCCGCGCCGCCCAGCCCGCGCACCCCGGCATCGAGCAATGTCTGCTGCACCGCCTCGAAATCGCCCGCCTCGCGCAGCCGCTCAAGCGTGGCATAGCCGCCCTCGGCGCGGTAGGCTTTGAGCCCCTGATAGTCGGGAATGCGCGGGTGGAATTCGCCCGCGGCAATCACTTGGCTCACCTTCTCCGGCGTGGCGTGATCGACATGGGCGTGCCCGATCTCCAGCACCGGCGCGGTGTCGCAGCGGCCCATGCAGGGCGCGCGCAGCACCCGGACACTGCCCGGATCGTGCCCGGCCTCCAGCGCGGCTTTCAGTTCCTGCGCACCGGCCAGCTCGCATGACAGCGAGTCGCACACGCGAATGGTCAGTGCGGGGGGTGGGGTTTCACCCTCCTTCACCAGGTCGAAATGGGCGTAGAAGCTCGCCACCTCCCAGATCTCGGCCATCGACAGGCGCATCTCATGGGCGAGCGCGCGCAGATGCGCCGCGGACAGGTGGCCATGCGCGTCCTGAATCAGGTGCAGGAACTCGATGAGCAGATCGCGCCGGCGCGGCCGCTCGCCCAGCAGGCGCTGCACCTCGGCGAGCGCATCGTCGTCGAGCTGGCGGCCCTTGGGCGTGCGCCGCCCGCGCCCCTTGCCCGATTTCCAGATGCCGGGTTTGTCGTCGAGTGCCATGATCGCCATCCGCTCCCTGTTCGCCGCCGGGTCTGTGGCGTGGATGCGCCCAAGTCAATTTCCCTGTTTCGTTGCATGATAGGCAATGCCTATCAATCGCGCCACAGATGATCGGCCCCGCGCCTCGGATGGACAGACCCGCGCAGCCGTCCTATTGCGGGGCGCATGGAGTGGGATCAGGAAATCGACGCCTCGGGGCTGCTATGCCCTCTGCCCGTGCTCAAGGCGCGCAAGCGGCTCAAGGGGATGGCGGCGGGGCAGGTTCTGCGGCTGGTGGCTACCGATCCCGCGGCGGTGGTGGATGTGCCGCATTTCTGCGCCGAGTCGGGGCATGAGCTGTTGTCGTCTGACCGCGCGGGCGCGGTGCAGGTCTATCTCATCCGCCGGGTGTGAAGTCAGGTGATGCCGAAACCCGAATAGGGCAGGAAGCGCACCGGCGTTCCCGGCCTTACCTCCATTGCCTCATCGGGCAGCTCAACGAGCCCCGTGGCCCAACTCAGCCCGCTGATCCGGCCCGAACCCTCGGAGGCGAAGACCTCGGCGCGGCCCGCATCATCGAGCCGCGCGCGCAGGTATTCGCGCCGGCCGGGCTTCTTGGATTTCGTGAACGCGGCGGGCACCGTGAAACCCTGCGCCTCGATCCACCCGCTTCCGGCCATGAGCGACAGCGCCGGGCGCGCAAAGATCAGCGCGCAGACGAGTGCAGCGACCGGGTTGCCGGGCAGGCCGAAGACCGCAACGCCGCGCCACAGGGCCAGCGCCAGCGGGCGGCCGGGCTTGAGCGCGATGCGCCAACTCGACAGCCGCCCATGCGCATGCAGAAGCTGCGAGACATGGTCCTCATCGCCGGCCGACGCGCCGCCCGAGGTCAGGATCATGTCGGCCTCCTGCGCGCCCGCGTCGAGGCGGGCGGCGATCACCTCGGGGTCGTCGCGCACATGGCCCAGATCCACGGCAGTGAACCCCCAGCCCTCGGCGAGGGCCAGCAGCATGGGGCGGTTGGCATCCCATATCTGATGCGGCTTCGCGCTGTGCGCGGGGTCGGCGATGATCTCGTCACCGGTGGAGAGGACGCCGACACGCAGGCGCCGATGCACCGTCACCCGTGGGATGCCGAGCGCCGAGAGCAGCGCCAGATCCGGCGCGCGCAGCCGGTGGCCGGCGGGAAGGGCGGTCGCGCCCTCGGGCAGGTCCTCGCCGGCCTTGCGGGTATTGGCGCCGCGCTTGACGGGGCCGTCGAAGACCACCGAAGCGCCGTCGCCTGCGGTGTCCTCCTCCAGCACCACGGTATCGACGCCCTCGGGCAGGATCGCGCCGGTGAGGATGCGAATTGCCGCGCCCTTCGGCACGGCCGCGTCATAGGGCCGCCCGGCCGCCGCGCGCCCCTCCACCAACGGCAGGCGTTGCGGCCCGCTGCCGGTGGCGGCATGGGCAAAGCCGTAGCCATCCACCGCGGAATTCGGGTGCGGCGGGTTGGCGCGGCGCGCTGTGCAATCGGCCGCCAGCACCCGGCCCGCGGCGCGGGCGGTGGGGATCTCCTCGTGTTCGGCAATCGGGCGCAGCCCCGCGCGCAGTCGCGCGAGCGCGGTGTCCACCGGCACCCAGTCCACGCCCTGGGGCATGGCGAAACAATCGTCGCGCAGGCGTGGTGGCTCCTGTGTGGGGGGCAGGGCGGCGCGCAGGGCAATGTCGTGCCCCGCGCCCAGTATCCAGCCCTCCTCGGCCAGCAGGTCCGGCGCGGCCGGCGGGTTGAACAGCTCGGGCAGGGCGCCGCGCGTGCTGAGGTTCATCACAGCGCTGGCCAGCAGCCGCACCTGCGCCGCGTCCGTCACCAGTTCGGGTTCGGCCGCGCACAGGGCGCGCGTTTCGGCGGCCAGCATCGAAGGGTAGACCTCGGCGATCACCACCGAAGCGTCGCC
>PWLT01000333.1 GCA_003558415.1 Hyphomicrobiales bacterium | reverse complement strand
GTGATCGACACGATGGGCCGGTTCCTGCTGCCACGCGCCTTCGGCCTGTTTCTGGAGCCCTCGCAGGCCATGGGGGTGGGGGCCGCGCTGGCCTCGATGCTGATCTATGTGCTGATGGCGCTGGTGCTTGTCCTGCGCCCCCGAGGATTGTTCCCCGCCCATGGTTGAACGACGCCGAGAGTGGACGATCAACGCGCTGCTTGCCCTCGGGCTGCTGGCGGTGCCATTGCTGGCGCTGCTCATCGACGAGCCCTTCCTGATCACGCTGGCCACGCGCGTGGCGATCCTGGCGCTGGCGGGGGTGGGGCTGAACCTCGCGCTCGGGCTGGGGGGGATGGTGTCCTTCGGGCATGCCGCCTATTTCGGGCTGGGCGGCTATGTCGCCGGGGTCATGGCGCATCACGCCTTCAGCGGAACACCCATCGCGGCGGGGCTGTCGGGCAGCGACCAGATGCTGGTGATCTGGGCCGTGGCGATGGTGCTGTCGGGCCTGCTGGCGCTGGTGATCGGGGCGCTGTCGCTGCGCACCAGCGGCATCTTCTTCATCATGATCACGCTGGCCTTCGCGCAGATGCTGTTCTATTTCGCGCTGTCCTGGCCGGCCTATGGCGGCGAGGACGGGCTGCCGATCTTCGTGCGCAACTCCTTTCCGGGGCTGAACACGATGCGCGGATGGGATCTCTTCATCCTCTCCTACGGGGTGCTGATGGTCGCGCTGGCGATTTTTGCGATGCTGCGCGCGGCGCGCTTCGGTGCGGCGCTGATGGCGGTGCGGCAAAACCCGGACCGGGCCGCGGCGGTGGGCATCCCGCCCTTCGGCGTGAAGCTGCTGGCCTTCGTGATCTCGGGGATGATCACCGGGCTGGCCGGGGCGATGATGGCCGATCTGACGCGCTTTGTCAGCCCGGCGATGATGGCCTGGCAGATGTCTGGCGAGCTGATCGTGATCATCATCCTGGGCGGCGTCGGGCGGCTCTTCGGGCCCGTCGCGGGGGCGGCGATTCTCGTGGGGTTCGAGGTGTTCTTCGGCGGCATCACCGAGCACTGGCAATTCTTCCTCGGGCTGGTGCTGCTGGGCGTGGTGCTGTTTGCGCGCGGCGGCGTGATCGGGCTGATCGCCGGGAGGGAGCGCCATGGCTGATCCGGTTCTGGAACTCGACGGTGTCTCGAAGAGCTTCGGCGCGCTGCGCGCCACCGATGACGTGACGCTGACGCTGCATCCGGGCGAGATCCATGCGCTCATTGGCCCCAACGGCGCGGGCAAGACCACGCTGATGGCGCTGATCAGCGGCCGGCTGCGCGCCGATAGCGGGTGCATCCGATTCAGGGGCCAAGACATCACCCGCCTGTCCGTGACGCAGCGCGCCCGGATGGGGTTGGGGCGCAGCTTCCAGATCTCCTCGCTGATCCCCGAATATTCGGCGCGGCGCAACGTGATGCTCGCCCTGCAATCGCGGCAGGGGTCGCCTTGGCATTTCTTCAAGCCGGTGATGCATGACGCCTCGCTGCTGGAGCCTGCGCGCGCCATGCTCGCCCGAGTCGGGCTGGAGGGGCGGGCGAGCGTGCCCTCGGCCGAACTCGCCCATGGCGAGCGGCGGCTGCTGGAGATCGCCGTGGCGCTGGCACTCGGCCCAGCGGCCTTCCTGCTGGATGAGCCGATGGCGGGCATGGGGGCCGAGGGCGCGCGCCGGCTTACCGGCTTTCTGGACGACTTGCGCCGCGAGGCGCCGATCCTTCTGGTCGAACACGACATGGACGCGGTCTTTGCGCTGGCCGACCGGATCTCGGTGCTCGCCAGCGGGCGGGTGATCGCCTCGGGCACGGTGGAGGAGATCCGCGCCGACCCGGAGGTCCGCCGCGCCTATCTGGGCGAGGAGGCAACATGAGCGCGCTGCTGGAGGTCGAGGGGCTGGAGATCTTCTATGGCGGCTCGCAGGCGCTGTTCGGCGTGGATCTGGAGGTCGGCGAGGGGCAGGCCGTCGCCCTGATGGGGCGCAACGGCATGGGCAAGACCACGACCATCCACGGTATCTGCCGGATGCTGCCGGTCCGCGCAGGGCGCATCCGCTTCGACGGGCGCGACATCACCGGGCTGCCTTCGTTTCAGGCGGCGCGGCGCGGCATCGGGCTTGTGCCCGAAGGTCGGCGCTGCTTTCCCAATCTCACCGTGACCGAGAACCTGATCGCCGCCGCGCGCCCGGGCGCCTGGACGCTCGAGCGGGTGCGGGATTTCTTCCCGCGACTGGGCGAGCGGGCCGGGCAATATGCCGCAACCCTCTCGGGCGGCGAGCAGCAGATGCTTGCCATCGGCCGGGCGCTGATGACCAATCCGCGGCTTCTGGTACTTGATGAGGCGACCGAGGGGCTCGCCCCGGTGATCCGCAGCGAGATCTGGGCGGCGATCGAGGCGCTCAAGGCGACCGGGCAATCCATCCTGCTGGTCGACAAGTCGCTGAACGATCTGCTGCGTATCGCCGATTCCTGCGTGATCCTCGAGCGCGGCCGCGTGGTCTGGTCAGGCGATCCCGGGGCGATCAGCGCCGATATCCAGACACGCTATCTCGGTCTCTGAGGCAGGATGGCGCGATGAGCGAGCCCGAGGACGACCCCGGCCCGCCCCCGGATCTGCGATTTCTCAAATGGCTGGTCACCGTGCTCACGGCGGTGATGATCATCGGCATCGTGACCATCGCGGGGCTGCTGGTGTTTCGTCTGGGTATCGCGCCCCAGCCCGCGCCGCCCGCGCTTCCCGACAGCCTGACCTTGCCCGAAGGCACGCAGGCGGAAGCGGTCACTTTCGGTGGCGACTGGATCGCAGTGGTCAGCGGCGACGGCACCGAGTTGCTGATCTTCGATCGGGCTGAGGGAACGCTGCGTCAGCGCATTCGCCTCGACTGAGCGCTGCCGCGCGGCGCGGGCAAGCTCGCGCCGAGTGTCGAGTTGGCGGTTGCGAAGGGGCGGGCGGGGCTTTACCAGTTGGTGCAAAGGCGCGCATGCCATCCGAGCCGTCCGGCCAGTCCAGGGGAAACGTCCGCCATGCTTTCGATCCTGCAGATCATCATGCTTCTGCTCGACGTGATGTGGTTTCTCGTCATCGTCCACATCATCCTGAGCTGGCTGATCAATTTTCAGGTGCTCAATCTTGGCCAGCCCATCGTGGGCTCGATCTGGGACGGGCTGAGCCGGCTCCTGGAGCCGATCTACAGCCGCATCCGCCGCTTCATGCCCGATCTCGGCGGGATCGATCTGGCGCCGCTGGTGCTGCTGATCGGCATTTTCGCCCTGCAGACCATCATCCGCAACAACGCCCACATGTTCGTCTGACGCGGCCATGCCGCGTGACGAGGCCACCCCCGAGGCGCTGCTCGCGCGCGTGTTCGGCTTTGACCGGTTCCGCCCCGGTCAGGCCGAGATCGTCGAGGCCGTCTGCCAGGGGCGCGACACGCTGGCGATCATGCCCACCGGTGGCGGCAAGTCGCTGTGCTATCAGCTTCCCGCGCTGTGCCGCGAGGGGCTGACGCTGGTGATCTCGCCGCTGATCGCGCTGATGCGCGATCAGGTGCGCGGGCTGCGCGAGGCCGGGGTCGAGGCGGGTGCGCTGACCTCGGGCAACACCGACGAGGAGACGCAGGAGGTCTTCGCGGCGCTCGATGCGGGGCGGCTCAAACTGCTCTACATGGCGCCCGAGCGGCTTGCCTCCGGCGGGACCATCAGCCTGCTCAGGCGCGCCAACTGCACCCTGATCGCGGTGGACGAGGCGCATTGCGTCAGCCAGTGGGGGCATGATTTCCGCCCCGACTACCTGCGCATCGGGGATCTGCGCCGCGCGATTGGCGTGCCGCTGGCAGC
>PWLT01000342.1 GCA_003558415.1 Hyphomicrobiales bacterium | reverse complement strand
CTGCTCGACGAGATCGCGTTCGTGGCGTGGGTCGATCAGGCCAGTCCCGGCGACCGGCTCGAGTACCACCGCGGCTTCATGGCGATCGACACCGACAGGATGATGTCGAAGCTGCCTCCCGATCAGCGACGCATGCTGTGCGCTCTGGCGGATGCGGCGTTCCGCGCCGCCATGAGAGACCTGGTGCACCTGGTCCAGGCGCGCCTCGACACCAACCACTTCGCCTACATCGCCGTCGCCCGGGCGCGACCCGAGGGCGCGGTCGCCTCCGTCTCATCACTGCTGCTCGACGCACAGGCGGCGTGAGCCCGCTCTCCCACAGGAACACCGAGAAGGAAACAAACGTGACCTATCCGAACAACACGCCCGGCATCGACGAGCTGATCAACCTGCCGGCGGGCGAGATCGCCCAGCTGCCGGTCGAGCTTCTCGCCGCCATGCAGCAAGAGATCGACGCCGCGGCAAGACAGATGAAGGCCGTGACCGCGCGCTTCAACGCCGCGCTCGAGATCCGCTACGCCACCCGCGCCGCCGAGGCCCGTCGCACCTGCGGCAAGGATACCGGCACCGTCCGCATCGGGGACGGCGATTACACCGTGATCGCCGATCTGCCGAAGCGGGTGGACTGGGACCAGGACCTGCTCGCCGAGATGGTCGAGCGCATCCGGACGGCCGGGGGCGATCCCAGCCAGTATGTCGACATCGCCTTCAAGGTCCCCGAGCGCAAGTACGCTGCCTGGCCCGACGTGATCCGCCTCGATTTCGAGCCCGCGCGCACGGTCGGCCACGGCAGGCCCAGCTTCCAGCTCGAGCCCGCCAGAGACCCCTGAATACGGCGGCGGGGGCGCCCTGACCGCAAGGCTGGGCAGGCTCCCCTTCGGCGCCCGGTCACCCCCCGCCGCTGTTGACCCCAACCAGAACACGGAGAGCGTCATGACATTGCGCATCATCACCGCCGACGAACGGTTGTCGGTCGCGGAAAACAAGACATCGCTTGCGATCTTCGGCCCGCCCGGCGTCGGCAAGACCACCCTGATCAAGACACTGCCCGAGGAGAGGGCCGTGTGCTTCGATCTCGAGGCCGGCATGAAATCCGTCCAGGACTGGCGCGGCCCCAGCATCCCGATCCGCAGTTTCCCGGATTTCCGCGATCTGGTGATCCTGATCGGCGGCCCGGATCCGTCCCAGCATCCCGACAGCTACTATGGCGAGCGCTACCACGCCCATGTGCAGGCGCAATATGCCGAAAGCGGCCTGAAAGGTTTCCTCGAGGATCGCTCGATCATCTTCGTCGACTCGATCACCGATCTGACGCGCCAGGCCATGGCCTATGCCAAACAGCAGGCGGAGGCGTTCTCCGAACGGACGGGCAAGCCGGATGTGCGCGGCGCCTACGGGCTGCTCGGCAGGGAAGTCATCCAGGCGCTGAAGCATCTGCAGCACGCGCGCGGCAAGACCGTGATCTTCGTGGGGGTGCTGGAGAAGGTCACCGACGAATTCGGCACATCGTCCTGGGTTCCGCAGATGGAAGGCACGAAGGCGGGCCGCGAGCTGCCCGGGATCGTCGATCAGGTCATCTCGATGCAGCTCTTCGGCAAGGATGCGGACGGCGCCTGGACGCTCGACGAGAAATCCACCGAACGCCGCCTCGTCTGCAGAGCCGGAAACCCCTGGGGGCTGCCGGCCAAGGATCGCTCCGGTCGCCTCGAGATGACCGAGCCACCCGATCTGGCCGCCCTGCTGGCCAGGATCGATGGGCGCCGCACGCCTGCCATCGCCACCACCACCACTTCCAACTGATCCCGGAAAGGACCCGACCCATGAGTTACGATCTGAACGACGCCGCCCCGCAGATGGCCCCGATGGCGGAACTGATCCCCGACGGCACCTTTGCCAAGGTGATGATGAAGCTGCGCCCCGGCGGCACGAACGGCGCGACGCCGATGGATGCGGGCCTGCTGAAGGCCTCGCCGCACAGCGATGCCAGGATGCTCGATTGCGAATTCACCGTGA
The DNA here is from genome assembly GCA_003558415.1 of Hyphomicrobiales bacterium. Classification (GTDB taxonomy): domain Bacteria; phylum Pseudomonadota; class Alphaproteobacteria; order Rhodobacterales; family Rhodobacteraceae; genus Alkalilacustris. The sequence continues at coordinate 1,838 of PWLT01000342.1, read as the reverse complement.
TCGAGGGGCCCTATGCGCGCCGCAAGTTCTGGCAGAACTTCACCGTGGCGGGCGGCAAGCTCGACGAGAAGGGCCAGTCCAAGGGCTGGAACATCTCGAAAAGCACCTTCCGCGCGATGGTGGACAGCGCGCTTGGCCTCGATCCCAACGATGTCAGCCAGGTCGCGCGGGAGAAGCGGGTGATCGGTGGCCTGAAGCAGCTCGACGGGATCACTTTCGCCGCCCGCATCATGGTGGAGAGCTCGGAGAACCCGAACTACCGCGACAGCAACAGGCTCGCGAATGTCGTGCTGCCCAACGAGCCCGCCCATGCGGCGATCATGCGCGGCGAGCAGGTCGCACCGGAGCCGGTCAATGCCCCGCCGCGCAAGGCGCCCGCGCAGACGCCGGCGGCCTGGAGTGCACCGACGCAAGCCGGCTGGTCCAGCACGCCCCGGTCCCCCGCCGCAGCGCCTGCGCAACCCGGCGCGCCCGCCGCGGCCGCTGCCACACCCGGAGGCGCTCCGGCCTGGCTGAACAGCTGAGCCCATGACGCCGGATGAATGGCAGGCGCATGTCACGCGCGCGGCAGCAAAGGAGATCGGAACATGGCTCGAGGCGCGCGGCAGACTGGATCGGCCCATCGCAAGCCTCGAGCTGTCCGATCTCGAAGTCATGGCGTCGGTGGCGATCAGCCGCTTCGTCGTTCTCGCCTCGCACAGGATCCGGGCAGCGCCGGGGCAGCACGCGGACCTCGAGAACCTTCTCATGGGCTGAGCCCGGCGGCCGGCATCTGCGCCATCTGCGCGCGCGAAGCCCGCGGGTTCGGGTTCTGCCTCGACCTGAAGCGGCAGCGCTTCCCCTCCTACAGATTCTGTTCGCGCCGGTGCCAGGACATCGGCGCGGACCTCGCCCGGAGGAACCACGGAATGATCGACAAGACCGCCCGAGAGACGCAGGCCATTCGCGACGCGCGCAGGGATTTTGCGGATGCGCTGACCGAGCTCGGCCTGATGGCACCCTTCTTCAACCGCAGCGCCGACGACATCGACCGCCTGATCGAGGCGGCGGTCACCGGCTACATCGACAGCATGCGAGACCAGGCCGCGCGCAGGGAGCGCGATGGCGGCCTGCCCGAAGACCCCATCCCGTTTTGAGGTATCCCATGATCGACCTGAGCCATGGGTCGGGCGCGCAGTATCTGCCGCCGCAGGCCCTCCCGGACATCACCGCGGCACTTTGTACCGCCATCGATACCGGTCTCGCTGCTCGACAGGGGCGCGAGCGTCCCCGCAGCTATGTCAGCTCCTCGGGGCTGGGGCGCGCCTGCCTGCGCCAGATCCAGTATGACTTCCTGGCCGTGCCGAAGGACGAGGGGCAGGACTTTGCCCCTCAAACCCTGCGGATCTTCGAGGCCGGGCATCGCGGCGAGGACATGGTGGCGAACTGGCTGCGCCTCGCGGGATTCGATCTGCGCACCGAGCGCCCGGATGGGCGCCAGTTCGGCTTCACCGCACTGAGCGGCCGCTTCAAGGGGCATATCGACGGCTGCCTGGTGGCTGGCCCGGTGCCGATGTCCTGGCCTGCGCTGTGGGAGAGCAAGGCGCTCGGCGCGTCGAGCTGGAAAGACACGGTCAAGCGCGGCGTGACGATCGCGAAGCCGGTCTATGCAGCGCAGGTCGCGCTCTATCAGGCCTACATGGACCTGCCCAACCCGGCGCTCTTCACCGCGCTCAACCGCGACACGCTGGAAATCTACGCCGAACTGGTCCCCTTCGATGCAGCGCTTGCGCAGCGCATGAGCGATCGCGCCGTGGCGGTGGTTCGGGCGTCCGACGCGCGGGAATGGCTGCCGCGCG
>PWLT01000447.1 GCA_003558415.1 Hyphomicrobiales bacterium | reverse complement strand
CCTGACGGACGACCCGCTTTCCGCTTGACAGGGCCGCAATCAGAGAACCGGCCCGTGGCTTCTGGAAGGCCACGCTTAGAGGCCTGACACACGTCCGATCGAAGACCCCGCCGACAAATCGCAGATAACGCTTGCCAAACAGGGGGCATCCACACACGCCGGGATCGACAGCGAGCCTCCCTCTGCGCGGGGCGGCGCAACCTGCGCAAGCCTCCTCCTTCGTCCCGCGGCCCGCCTCCAACGGATTACGGCCCAATCCGCCTGACGCGGACGAACATCAACCAGCGGCGCGACTCCGTGAGCGAAACGTGCCGATCCGATCCATCGGCGCCGAACTCGGGCAGCCGCGCACGCGCTCACGCACGAAGGGGGGCGCGCATGCTGCTTCGGCCCGGCGGGCCACCATCAGCCGGCGGCGGCGACGGCGCGGGCGGTCATTACGCCCACCAGGTGTGCGCGGTATTCGGGGGTGCCGTGCAGATCGCCGATCATGTCATCAGCGGGGCAATTGAGCCCCTTCACAACGTCGGGCGTGAAATTGCCGGAGAGCGCCGCCTCGGCCTCGGCCCAGCGGAACACGCCATCGTCAGATGCGCCGGTGACCGCCACGCGAACGCCCTGCGCGAATTTCGCGACATACACACCGACGAGGGCGAAGCGCGAGGCCGGCTGCAGGAACTTCTGGTAAGCGGCGACCTGTGGAATCGGAAAGCGCACCGCAGTGATCACTTCCCCCTCGTCGAGCGCGGTGGTGAACATGCCCTCGAAGAAGTCGTCGGCCGCGATCTCGCGCCGGTGGGTGATCACCGTGGCGCCCGAGCCGAGCACCGCCGCAGGGTAGCAGGCGGAGGGGTCGTTATTGGCCAGACTGCCGCCGATCGTGCCGCGATTGCGCACGGCAGGATCGCCAATCTGCCCCGCCAGCGCCGCGAGCGCCGGACAGGCCGACGCGGCCTCTCGCGCGACGGTGGCATGGGTGGCGGCCGCGCCCACGGTGACGGTGTCCCCCTCGACCGACACGCGCTTGAGCGCGTCGATCCCCGTCAGGCTGACCAGTTTGGAAGGCTGCGCAAGACGTGCCTTGAGCGTCGGGACCAGCGTCTGCCCGCCGCCCAGCGGCAGCGCGTCTTCGTCCTGGAGCGCCAGCAGCGCCGCGTCGAGGCTGGAGGGCCGTTCGAAATCGAATGCGTACATGATGTGGTGTCTCCTTTGGGTCGCGGCCCCGCCCCGCCTATGGACGAAGGCCGGGCACGGGAGGGTCATCCCTGATCGATCCGGTCGGCGAAGTGCGGTGCCAGTGATCCTGTCATCGGGACGGGCATCGCTGCACGCCCGTCACTCGGCGGCGACGGCCACCTCCTGCCCGCTGGCTGCCATGATAGCCTTGACGATGTTGTGGTAGCCGGTACAGCGGCACAGATTGCCCTCGAGATAGGTGCGGATCTCGGCCTCGCTGGGCCTGGGGTTCTCCTTGAGCAGTGCCGCTGCGCTCATCACCATTCCCGGTGTGCAGAAACCGCATTGCAGGCCGTGATGATCCTGAAACGCCTGCTGGAGCGCGGAGAGCGAGCCATCGGCATTGGCCATCCCCTCGATGGTGGTGACCTCGGTGTCCTCAAGCTCGAGCGCGAAGACGGCACAGGCTTTGACCGCCTCGCCATCGACATGCACCACACAAGCGCCGCACTGGCTGGTGTCGCAGCCCACATGGGTGCCGGTCAGCCCGAGCCCCTCGCGCAGGAACTGCGACAGCAGGGTGCGCCCTTCGACCCTGCCCGAGACGGGCTTGCCGTTCACGCTCATGGAGACGTCGTTCATTCGGAACCTCCCTTGGTCGTTCATTGCAACGTAAACTCTCCGCTCCCGCGAGTCCCAGGACTCATGTCTCTCATGGCGCCGGTCAGAACGCCGCCAGGGTGCGCATCACGCGTTGTCTCTCGCCGCCATCCTCGCGCCGGGCCAGGGCATTGGCGAGCGCCTCGAGCGTGGCCAGCGCCGGGTCGTCGACATAGCCCTGGCCGGCAAGCAGTTCCGCCACCGCGTCGTTCGAGCCCGGCACCTGCGTCACATCGCTTCTCCCGTTAACGCAATCACCCTAATGTCGCCCGACGCCATTGCAAGCGCGCCTATGTGCCCGCCCGCAAGCGCAAGCCGACGCGTTATCGCCGGCCACTGCCCAGGCGGGGGGCTGTGGGTCTGCTCATGCCCTTCAGCTACCATACCGGATTCGCCAGACGCATCCCTCATCCGGTTTGTGCAACACAGTCCCCCACACGTTCCGATCCCTGCCTTCGGCGGATTTCCAGCGCTCTGGCGCGAATATCCGTCGCACAGACGATGGCGCATTTGCATTGGAGAACGTTTTCTGCCAGCAAGAAGGAAAAAGACAACAACAGGGACAAATTCGGATGGCTAGACAGAGTTTCTGGTCCGGGCTCGTTGTGATGGTGTTCGCGGCGACGTGCCTGTTCTGGATCATTCCGAACTACGCTGGCGTGAACCCGCTGGCTCAGATGCCCCCCGACCTCGTTCCCAATATCGCATCCTGGATCATGCTTCTCAGCGCGGGCGTCGTGGTGATCAAGGCTGTGGTGGAGATGATCCAGAAGGGGGAATCGCCGATCAACCTCGACCTGGACTGGCGCGCGATCGGCTGGGCGGCCTGGCCGTTCTTCTATGTGGCCGGCGCCATCTATGTGCTGATGCATTTCAAGCTCTCCCATGCCGGCGTTCCGCTCATCGCGATCATGCTGTTCCTGCTGGGCGAACGGCGCTGGTACATCCTGCTGGGCTGCTCGGTCGTGCCTGTGGTGCTTCTCTACATCCTTTCCGTTTACATGATGCGCGTGGGGGTCGTCTGAGCCATGGATTTCGCGACAATCGGGGCCTCCATTACCGAAACCCTGCAGGCTGACGCCCTTATCGGCATCGCGGGCGGGGTCCTGCTGGGCTATATCATCGGGGTCATTCCGGGGCTTTCGCGCTCGGTCGCGATCGCCATCGCGATCCCCATGACGTTCTACATGTCGCCGCTGATCGCGATCTCCTTCCTGATCGGCCTGTCGAAGGGGACGGCCGCGGGCAGCGCGGTCTCGGCGATCCTGCTGAATGCGCCGGGCGAGGCATCCTCGGCGGCGACCAGCCTCGACGGCTACCCGATGGCCAAGAGCGGCAAGCCCAAGACCGCCCTGCAGATTGGGCTGCTGGCTTCGGTGATCGGCGACATACTGGCGACGATCATCCTGATCTTCGTCGCCATCCCCTTTGCGCGCGTGGCGCTGATGTTCGGCCCCTACGAGATGGCCGCGATCCTGGCCTTCGCGCTGGTGTTCATCGCCGGGCTATCGGGGGGCAACATCTTCAAGGGCCTCGCGGCCGGGGGGCTGGGTATCCTGTTGGGCACGATCGGCCTCGACAGCCAGACCGGCCTTCCCAGGCTGACCTTCGGCTACACCCAGCTCATGGACGGGATGCCGCTGATCGCGGTCGCGATCGGCACGCTGGCGCTCTCCGAGATGTTCGTGCAGTCTGAAAAGCTGCGCCATGAGCGCGAGACCATGTCCGTGAAGCTCGAGCATCATGCGGGCGACTACATCACCCTGCCGATCTTTCGCAAGATTTTCCCCACCATCCTGCGGGGCACCGCCGTCGGCACCTTCGTCGGCGCGCTGCCCGGGCTCGGCCCCTCAGTGGGATCCTGGATGTCCTACGGCATGGCAGTGAAGGCATCAAGAACGCCCGAGGCGTTCGGAAAAGGCGCGCCCGAGGGCATAGCCGCCTCCGAATCGGCCGACAACGCCGTCATTCCGGCCGCGCTCATCCCTCTGTTCGGACTGGGGATTCCCGGCAACGTT
>PWLT01000382.1 GCA_003558415.1 Hyphomicrobiales bacterium | reverse complement strand
GTGTGGCTGGCGGTGACCAGCCTGTCCTTCGACATCTCGGTGCTGGAGCTGTTCTGGACGCTCGCGCGCGGGTTCAAGCTGGTGATCGCCAGCGACGAGGGGCGGCGCACCCTGTCGGGCCCGGCCGTTGCCGTATCCGAACGGCGCATGGATTTCTCCCTGTTCTACTGGGGCAATGACGACGGCCCCGGCCCGCGCAAGTACAACCTGCTTCTGGAGGGGGCGAAATTCGCCGATGCCAACGGCTTCTGTGCCGTCTGGACGCCCGAGCGGCATTTCCACGCCTTCGGCGGCCCCTACCCCAACCCGGCGGTGACCGGCGCCGCGGTGGCCGCGGTGACGAACAATCTCGAGGTGCGCGCGGGATCCTGCGTCGTGCCCCTGCACCACCCCGCACGCATCGCCGAGGAATGGGCGGTGATCGACAACCTGACCTCCGGGCGAACGGGGATCGGCGTGGCCTCGGGCTGGCAGCCCGATGATTTCGTGCTGCGCCCCGAGAACACGCCGCCGGCCAACAAGCCCGCGATGTATGCCGCCGTCGAGCAGCTGCGCCGCCTGTGGCGCGGCGAGGCCGTGGAGTTCGCGCGCGCCGATGGCACGATGCACCCGGTCGTGACACAGCCGCGCCCGGTGTCGCGCGAACTCAAACTGTGGGTGACGACGGCGGGCAACCCCGCCACCTGGCGCGAGGCCGGCGAGCTGGGCGCGAATGTGCTCACCCATCTGCTGGGCCAGTCGATCCCGGAGGTGGGCGAAAAGATCGCCATCTACCACGCCGCGCTGCGTGAGGCGGGCTTTGACCCGGCCGATTTCACCGTCACGCTGATGCTGCACACCTATGTCGCGCGCGATCGCGAACAGGCGCGCGAGGTGTCGCGCGCGCCGATGAAGGATTACCTGCGTTCCGCCGCGGGGCTGGTGAAGCAATACGCCTGGGCCTTTCCGGCCTTCAAGAAACCCCAGGGCGTCGAACAGCCGATGGATATCGACCTGAGCACCCTGGCCGAGGACGAGATGGATGCCATTCTCGACTTCGCCTTCACCCGCTATTTCGAGGATTCGGGGCTCTTCGGCACGGTCGAGGATTGCCTTGCACGGCTCGAACAGCTCAAGCGCATCGGCGTGGACGAGATCGCCTGCCTGATCGACTACGGGATCGCGCCGGAGAAGGTGATGGAGGGGCTCTATCCGCTGGCCGAGGCATTGCGGCGCACCAACACCGCCACGGACCCGGCGGAGGATGATTTCTCCATCGCCGCGCAGATTCAGCGCCACGGCGTGACCCACATGCAATGCACCCCCTCGATGGCGCGCATGATCGCCATGAATGACGAGGCGCGCGCGGCGCTGGGCCGGGTGCGCCACCTCATGGTGGGCGGCGAACCCCTGCCCGGCGCGTTGGCCGCCGAGCTTGCCGGCATCACCGGGGGCGAAGTGCTCAACATGTACGGCCCCACCGAAACCGCGATCTGGTCTTCGGTGGAAAGCGCCGATGCCTCGGCCGCCGCAGGCACGGCCACCGTCAATATCGGCCGCCCGATCGCGAATACACGCATGTATGTCCTCGACTCAGGTCTCGAACCCGTGCCCGCGGGCGTGGCGGGTGAGTTGTGGATCGGCGGCGACGGCGTGACGCGCGGCTACTGGGAACGCCCCGAGATGACCGCCGAGCGCTTCCGCACCGATCCCTTCGCGAAAGCGGGCGGGCGAATGTACCGCACCGGCGACCTCGTGCGATGGCGCGCGGATGGCAAGCTCGACTTCCTTGGCCGCGCGGATTCGCAGGTGAAGATCCGGGGCCACCGCATCGAGCCGGGCGAGATCGAGGCGCGGCTGGAGGCGGAACCCGGCATCACCCAGGCGGTCGTCACCACGCGCGAATTCGGCCCCGGCGATCTGCGCCTGATGGCCCATGTCACGACAAGCGCGCCACTCGACGAGCAGGCCCTGCGCGCCCGACTGGGCGCGGCGCTGCCCGAATACATGCTGCCCGCACATATCGTCGAGCTGGCCGAATTCCCGCTCACGCCCAACGGCAAGATCGACCGCAAGGCGCTGCCCGGCCCGCAGGCGCAGACCGCACCCGCGGGCGAGGACCACAGCGACCCGATGGGCGATATCGAGAGCGCCATTGCCGCCGTCTGGACACGCGTGCTCGGCGTCGGGCGGATCGGGCGTGCGGACAATTTCTTCGCACTGGGCGGGCACTCGCTGCTCGCTGTGCAGGCGCATCGCGAGCTGCGCGAGGCGCTCGGCGGCTCAGGACTGGCGATCACCGATATCTTCCGCTTCCCCACGCTGGAGGCGCTGGCAGGGCATATCGAGGCGCGCAGCGGGCGCGCGCCGAGGCCCGAAACATCGGATCAGCCCGATGCCACAGGCGAGCGCGCGGCAGCACGCGCCGAGGCGATGTCGCGCCGGCGTGAGATGCGCGCCCGGCGCAAGGCACGGGCCGAATGAACGCGGCCTTGCAGAGCGCCCCGTTGGCGGGGGTTGCAGAGGCCCTGCGCGCCCTGCTGCCCGACGGCGTGGCCTGCGCCGTGCGGCGGCCGGAGACCTGCACCGCCCCCCCGCAGCCCGAAGAGATGGCCGCAATCGCGCGCGCCAGTCCCAGCCGTCGGATGGAATTCGCCGCAGGGCGGGCCGCGGCGCGCGCTGCACTCGCGCAGATCGGCATGCCGGGGCGCGCGATCCCGCAGGCGACAGACCGGGCACCGGTCTGGCCCGAAGGCGTGGTCGGCTCGATCGCGCATTGTAGCGGCTGCTGCCTCGCCGCGGCTGCACCCAGCGCGCGGGTGCGCGCCCTCGGGGTGGATGTGGAACCCGCAACCCCGCTTGCAGCCGACCTATTCGAGCTCATCTGCACGCCGCGCGAACTTGCGGAGTTGCAGGCAATGCCGCAGGCGGGTCGCGCGATCCGCGCCAAGCTGGTGTTCAGCGCCAAGGAGAGCGCGTTCAAGGCGCTCTATCCACTGATCCGCCACCATTTCGGTTTCGAGGCCGTTGAGGTGTCCGTCAATGCCGCCACGGGGCGCTGCACGGCGACGATCCTGCGGCCGCTGGGCCGGTTCCGGGCCGGTGACCGGATCTCCGGGGCTTATGCGTTCGCGCAGGGATTGATCATCACGACGATGGTATTGGACGCATGACGGCTTTCGCAGCAGCCTCGCGCGACGCATGGATCGCAAACGCGCGCCCCGGTCCGGTCGCCGCGGCGCCCAGATGGAGGAGCCGATGCCCTTGACCCGCCGACTGTTCAGCATCAGCCTCGCCCCCGCGCTGCTGCTTGCGGGGCTGAGCCGCCTGACAGGTTGTGGCGGCGGCCCCGAACCGCTGGGCGATGCGGAGATGGCGGCGCTCTATGCCGAGCCGCTGCCCGCACCGAGCGGCCCGCTCAAGGTCTTTCACCTCGGCCACAGCCTTGTCGGGCGGAACATGCCCGCGATGCTCGAACAGCTCGCGCCCTCGGGCCACGACCACGCGAGCCAGCTCGGTTGGGGCACCACGCTCAAGGCGCATTGGGACCCGGATGTGGAGATCAACGGCTTCGAGGTCGAGAACGATCACCCCCGCTACCGTGACGCCCACGACGCGCTTTCGGAGGGCACATTCGACGCCTTCGTGATGACGGAGATGGTCGAGATCAGGGATGCGATCCGGTATTTTGACAGTGCCGAGTACCTGCACCGCTGGGCCATGCACGCACGCGCGGGAAACCCGCGCATCCGGCTCTACCTCTACGAGACATGGCACCATATCGATGATGAAGAAGGGTGGCTCACCCGGCTTGATCGCGATCTCGAACGCTACTGGGAGGGCGAGATCCTGCGCGGCGCGCTGGCGCGCGAGGCG
>PWLT01000469.1 GCA_003558415.1 Hyphomicrobiales bacterium | reverse complement strand
TGAACTCGCCTACCGGCGCGAGCGAAGGGCGAACCACCTGTCCTTCAAGCTGCCCCTCGAGAGTCGCGACCGCACACTCTGACCCACGCGCAAATCAGCAGCCGAAAACCCGGCTCCGCACCTGCGACCTCGCGCGGCTTGCCCCGTCGCTGCGCTGCGACTGCGCGCAGCCAAGCCGGCCCCCGACTCGAATCCCATTCCGTAAACAATCCTGCGTCGGAATGGACGAACGTCGGCTGTGTCGCGACAGTGCCTCAATCTTTCCTTGATTCAATCTCAACCGCGCCCGAATGCGGCGCGATCAAGGCGGTGTAGCTGTCAGGCTTCCCTCGGCGTCGTGCATACAGCCCCCACCCAGTACCGCGGCGCCGAGGACCAGCCTGCACGGCCAACCCCCATGCCCACGCGGGCCGGCAACCGGCAGACCGCGCGGACACGCGCGCCTCCCGGGCGAGCCGAGCGCATGACGCACGGCGCCCTGCGCGGTGGATCAGTTCAACTGGACTTGGAGCGCGTAATAGCCGTCGCGGAGATCGCCGAACAACTCCGGCAGATCCGGGTGATCGACCGGCTCTCCGGTATCGTCGGGGACCAGATTCTGCTCCGAGACATAGGCGACATAGTAGCTCTGATCGTTCTCGGCGAGCAGATGATAGAAGGGCTGATCCTTCTCCGGCCGGCTGTCCTCAGGGATGGCATCGTACCAGTCTTGCGAGTTCGAGAACATCGCATCGACATCAAAGACCACACCGCGAAACGGATGCTTGCGGTGACGGACAATCTGCCCGAGATGATATTTCGCGCGCTTGTGCTTCATGACGTTCAACCCCCGGCCGGTTACTAGCCTCCCAACCGCGCCTTGTCCATCGCCGCGCGCGGATTCGCCGGAAACAGACTGTGAACCCGCCCCCGACAGTCGCGGCCCCGGAGATATCTCGCGCGGCGCGCCGGTCCGGGCGGCCTTTGCGATTTCCCCCGACCAGCTTTTCCAGTATAGTCCCGGCCAAAGTTCGACGAAAAAGATCGACAAGAGGCAGTCATGGGCAAGTTCATCCGCGCGGCGGTGGTTCTGTTGTTGCTTGCGTCCTGCGGCGGCGGGGCGGGGCGGTTCAGCGCACCGAACGATCTGGAAAATGCCTGTTCCATCGTGCAGGAGCGCCCGCATTACCTCAGGGCCATGCAGGCGGCCGAGCGCAACTGGGGCGTCCCCGTCCCGGTGCAGATGGCCACCATCCACGCCGAGAGCCGCTTCATCGGGAATGCGCGCACCCCGTTTCGCTATGCGCTGGGCGTGATCCCGATGGGGCGTCAATCATCGGCCTATGGCTACAGCCAGGCGCTCGACGGAACCTGGGACGAATATGTGCAGGAGACCGGGAACCGCCGCGCGCGGCGCGACAACATTCGCGATGCCACGGATTTCATGGGCTGGTACATGCACAAGACCGAGCAGCGCAACAATATCCCCAAGACCGATGCGCGCAATCAGTACCTCGCCTATCACGAGGGGCACACCGGATTCGCGCGCGGCTCGTACAACGCCAAATCCTGGCTGCTGCGCGTCGCCGACGGGGTCGCCACGCGCGCGGCGCGCTACGACGCGCAGCTGCGCAGCTGCCGGCGGCGCTGAGGCGCTGCAGGCGCGGGGATCATCGTTCCCGCTGCTGTCTCTCGTAGGTGATGTTGAACAGGAAGGACGAGAATTCCATCCCGGTCCTGAGATCGCCCAGAACCACGGTGGTCTCGCGACCGCTGTCATCGGTCACGCGCCACTGCCGCAACTCGACCGGATCGCTGGTGAAGACCAGGCGGATATTGCCGTATTCCGGCCGCTCCGGATCCTGTGCGACAACGACTGTCGTGTTGTCCTCCTTCCGGTGCGCCACCACCATCCGATCACGCGTCAGGTCCACGCGCGGGGCAAGGATGAGGTTGAGCGGCGTGCGGCTGAGCGGGTACTGGGTCGGCCCCTGGTTCGACTTGGCGTCGAAGATCGCCACGGTGCCGCCACCAGCCATTACCAGGCTGTTATCGGGTGGATCGTATTCGAAACGCATGCGGCCCGGACGACGGATGTAGAGCGTCCCCGTGGTGATCGACCCGTCCGGATTGATCTGCGTGAACTCCGACTGTGCCGTGGAGAATGCGTTGAAGTAGTTTGACAGATCGCTCAGGGAAATCGGCTCGGCCGAGGCCGCGGAGGGCATCAGGGCGAGCGCGGGAAGCGCGAGGAGGAGACTGCGACGGTTCATGGCTCATATATAGAGACGCGCCGGGCCGAATGCACCCCACGGCGCATCACGACCCGGCGAGAGTTTGCCGACTCGATCCGCCCGATAAGCATGAGCGCGCCACCCACCACGCGATGGATTGCTCGCTCTACGGCCGGATCCGTTTTTGGATGGCGGCGAAGAACCCGCAATCATGAGCCGCTGAGGCATCGGCGCTATCGCGGGCTCGCGGGGAGCTGGCGGGACCGCCAACTCCCCTTGTCCGCGCCGAAGCCGGCCTATCAGGCCAGATCGAAGCGATCGGCGTTCATCACCTTGGTCCAGGCGGCAACGAAGTCGTTCACGAACTTCTCCTTGTTGTCGTCCTGGGCGTAGAGCTCGGCATAGGCGCGCAGGATCGAATTGGAGCCGAAGACCAGGTCCACGCGCGTGGCGGTCCACTTCACCTTGTCGGTCCTGCGCTCGCGGATCTCATAGAGGTTGTCGCCCGCGGGTTTCCATGTGTTCCCCATATCGGTGAGGTTGACGAAGAAATCCGTGGTCAACGCGCCTTCGCGGTCCGTGAACACGCCATGCCTGGTGCCGCCATGATTGGTGCCCAGCACACGCATCCCGCCGACGAGAGCCGTCATCTCATGCGCCGTCAGGCCCATCAGCTGCGTGCGGTCGAGCAGCATTTCCTCGGGGCTGACGATGTAGCTCTTCTTGAGCCAGTTGCGGTAGCCATCGGCCAGCGGCTCAAGCACGTCGAAGGAATCGGCATCGGTCATCTCGTCGGTCGTATCGCCGCGCCCCGGCGCGAAGGGCACCTTGACGTCAAAGCCGGCCGCCTTGGCCGCCTGCTCGACGCCGACATTGCCGGCCAGCACGATCACATCGGCCACGCTTGCGCCGCTCTCCTTCGCGATCGGCTCAAGCACGGAGAGGACCTTCTGCAGACGCTCGGGCTCGTTGCCCTCCCAATCCTTCTGGGGCGCGAGGCGGATACGCGCCCCGTTGGCGCCCCCGCGCATGTCCGAGCCACGGAAGGTGCGCGCGCTGTCCCAGGCAGTGGCGACCATCTCGCTCAGGCTCAGCCCGCTACCCGCGATCTTGGCCTTGAGCGCATCGACATCATAGCCGGTGCTGCCGGCGGGAACCGGATCCTGCCAGATCAGATCCTCCTGCGGCACCTCGGGGCCAAAATAGCGGGACTTGGGCCCCATGTCGCGATGCGTCAGCTTGAACCATGCGCGGGCAAAGGCGTCGTCCAATTCGGCAGGGTTGTTGTAGAACCGCTCCGAGATCTTGCGGTACTCCGGGTCCATCTTCATGGCCATGTCGGCATCGGTCATGATCGGGTTGAGCCGGATCGAGGGATCCTCGACATCGACGGGCTTGTCTTCCTCCTTGATGTCGATGGGCTCCCACTGCCAGGCGCCGGCGGGGCTCTTCTTGAGCTCCCACTCGTAGTTCAGCAGCAGGTGGAAATAGCCGTTGTCCCATTTGGTGGGATGGGTCGTCCAGGCGCCTTCGAGCCCGCTGGTCACGGTATCGCGGCCCACGCCGCGGCCGACCTTGTTGTTCCAGCCCAGGCCCTGCTCCTCGACATCGGCAGCCTCCGGCTCGGGGCCGAGATCCTCGGCATT
>PWLT01000341.1 GCA_003558415.1 Hyphomicrobiales bacterium | reverse complement strand
CTTCGTCCGGGGTTCATGGTGACGGTGTTGGTCGAGTTCGCGTCAGACGGTCGGCAAGGCTCGCTTCGGCACACGGAGCCGGACGGGCAGAGCCCGTGCTGCAATCACAACAACAGGTTGCTCTGCGACGATCTCGCCCCCGAGGCGCGCGAAGAGCTCAGGGCGATATCGCGCCTGCAATCGTATCCACGCCATGCCAGGATCGCCGAGGAAGGCGACGAGGACACGCTACCGGGTAATGTCGTCTCGGGTGTTCTGAAACTGGCCAAGACCTTCCAGGACGGCCGCCAGCAGATCGTCGGGCTGCTGCTTCCCACGGACATGTTCGGATACGCCTTCGGTCAGGCGAATGGTTTCTCCATCGAGGCGGCGACCGACGTGACCCTGTGCGTTTTCGAGCGCCCGCGCTTTAAAGCGCTGCTGCGCGAGGCGCCGTCGCTGGAGCGAGAGGTGGCCTCCGCGATCGCGGGCGAGTTCGAAATCACGCGCGAATGGGCCATGCTGATGTCGGGAAGCAGCGTCGCCACCCGATTGGCGGGGTTCCTGGTGATGCTGTGCAGTCGCTGGCCCCGGGTGGCCTGCAAGTTCGCGCTTGACGACAGCTGCATCGAGATCTCGGTGCCGATCGATCGCAAGGATCTGGCGCAGTTTCTCGGCACCACGGTCGAAAGCCTCAGCCGTACGGTGCAGGAATTCGCCAAGGCCGGCATTTTGCGCGTCGCCGCACCGTCGCAGTTCGAGATACTCGATCCCGGCGCGCTGATCGGCAAGGCCGGGATGGCGGAATCCGACATCTCCTTTCTGACCGGGCGCCTGCGCGATCGCGGCTGAAGCGAGCCGCCGGCACAGAGTCAAACGGTGAGATGTTGCGTCCGGCCTTCCGCGCCGGTTAGTTCAGCCCGGCCAAGCCGCGGTCAATGATCGTGAGGGCTTCGGGTGAGCCTGTGCAAGATGGCAATGGCGCGCATGTATGCGGGATCTCTCAAGGCCGGATCGCTGGCGGGTTTCAGGAAAGCCCGGTTCCCCCCGAGCGGGGCATGACGCCGTCAAGCCGACTCGGCATCGCTCGCGACCTGCTCGGAGAAGTTTGCGAAGAATTTCGCCGCGAGCTTCTTGGCGGTGCCCGCCACCAGGCGACTGCCCAGCTGCGCCAGTTTGCCGCCGATCTCCGCCTTCGCCTCGTAGCGCAAGAGCGTCTCCTCGCCCCGGTCCTCCAGATAGACATCCGCGCCGCCCTTCGCGAAACCCGCCGCCCCGCCCGAGCCCTGGCCGCTCAGGGTGAACTTGTCGGGCGCCTCGGACGGGTCGAGCGTGACCGTGCCGGCAAAGCGCGCCTTCACGGGGCCGATCTTGAGCACCACCTTGGCCTCGAGTTCGGTGTCCGAATGCTTGGTGAGTTCCTCGCAGCCGGGGATGGACTGGCGCAGGATCTCGGGGTCGTTCAGCGCGGCATAGACCTGCTCGCGCGGGGCGGGGATCAGGATCTCTTCGCTCAGTTCCATGTCGATCTGCTCCTTCACGATATTCAAGAATGCGAACCGGCGCGATGCGATCCGGGCTGCCGCCGATCATCGGCCGGATTGTTCACGGGCCAGGGCATTGGCGCGATCATTCGCCGAAAGGGTATCCGACAAACCGGGTGTGCGTATACCGCCCATTTCCTATACCAGAGCGAGCGTCAGGACCGGGAACGCGGCGATCGCGAGCAGCGAAAGCACCATGACCAGAACGAAGGGCAGTGTTCCCATGAACAGCGACTCGACCCGTACGCGCGGATCCGCAAGGGCGGTGTGGACGGTAAAGACCGATATGCCGAAGGGTGGCGTGAGCAGGCCGACCTCCACGGCGATGACGGTGATGATGCCGAAATGGATCAGGTCGAAGCCCATGATCTGCGCAATCGGCGCGGCGATCGGCACCATGATCAGCAGGATCGATGTGGAATCGAGGATCATCCCCATCAGAAGGACGATGACGACATAGATCAGCAGGAAGCCGTAGGGTCCGAAGCCGCCGTCGCGCACCAGATCGGCGATGGCATTGGGGATGCCGGCGATCGAGAGCATGCGGCTGTAGTAACCCGCGGCGATCAGCAGGACGAGAATGGCCACCGAGACCAGGCCGGTCTGTTGCAAGACCTGCCACATCTTGCGGCGATCGAGGCTGCGCCGCGCCAGGGCGATCAGCAGGGCGCCGAAAGCGCCGACGCCGCCGGCTTCGGTGGGGGTGAAATACCCGGTGTAGAGCCCACCCAGCACCAGCGTGACCAGAAGCATGATCGGCACCAGCTTCACCCCGATATCGCGCCGGGAAAGCGTATGCGCGTCCACGGCCTTCTGCCGTGCGAGGGTCTTCTCGGGGTCGGTGTAGACGAAGCCGGGGCGGAAGCGCGCCAGCAGCATGATGACCGCAACGAAGCCCAGCGCCAGCAGGAGCCCCGGAATAACGCCGGCAAGGAACATCGCACCGATGGAGACTTCGGCCAGCACACCATAGATGATCAGCAGCAGCGATGGCGGGATCAGCATGCCGAGCACCGAACTGCCCGCCACCGTGCCGGCAGCGAAGGGTATGCGGTAGCCGTGGCGGCTCATCTCGGGTACGGCCACGCGGGTGAAGACCGCCGCCGATGCGATGGAGACGCCGGTGACGGCGGCGAATACGGTATTGGCCGCAACCGTTGCCACGCCGAGTCCGCCCAGGGTCTTGCGCAGAAGGGCTTCGGCCACTTCGAACGTGTCCCGCCCGACATTGGAGATACTCACCAAGAGCCCCATCAGCACGAAGAGCGGGATCGTGGCGAACAGGTAGTCGGCGATGCCATTATAGCTGGCCATGCCCAGCAGGCGAAAGGCCAGATCGATATTGTCGCGCAGGATCCAGATGCCGACGAAGCCGACCGAGATCAGCGCGATCGCGATCTGCATGCCCAGCAGGACCATCACCACCAGTGCGAGGATCAGCAGGAAGCCGATTGTCAGGGTCGTCATGCTCTATTGCTCCAGATCGCAATCAGTTGGCGCCAGGCGACGGCAAGATAGGCCATGACGGTGACGGCCGATCCCGCGATGATGATCGCGCGGAAGGGCAGGGTGGGGATGGTGAACACGCCGCGTACCCCGAAATACTCATTGGTCTCCCATGACCGCACGGTGTCGGGCCACACCGCATGGATGATCGCGGCAAAGACAAGTGCCCCCACCATGGCAAAGGTAAATTCGATCAGCCGGGCCAGATTGGGCGATCCAGTGCGCAGATAGCGGATCAGGAAATCCGCCCGCGTCATGCGGCCGTTAAGCACGGCTGCGGCCACTTGCAGAAAGGCAATCGCCACGACCGAGCGCGCGGCAACCTCAGCCACGCCGGTGATCGGGCTGTTGAAGAAGTTCCGACCAAGCACATCGGCCACAATCACCAGCATCATAAGCGCGATCCAGATCGTGCCGACGGCCGAGAAAACATAGGCGATCGCGCGCAGGACTCGCCCTCCCGCGGCCTCGAAGGTGACGTCCTGTTCGGATGTTTCGCTCACTCGATCACACTCCGGCTACGCATTGTGCGCCTGCGCGCGGCCAAGGCTCTTGCCCGGCCGCGCGCATTCGTTGCTCATGAGTTTGCTCAGAGCCCCTCGTCCCAGTCGCGAAGCGGCGTTTCCCCGCGCTCGCGCAGAGCGTCAAAATAGGCCTTGAGCACGACCACGGCGTCGTCGCCCCCGTCTTCGAGCCACGGCTCGATGATGTTGGGCAGGTTGTCCACCCACGCCTGCTTGTCGGCCTCGGGCAGTTCGCTGATCATCAGCCCGCCCTCTTCCATCGTTTCGATGGCCGTCTCGGCGAGTTCGGTCACATACTGGCCGTGACGCAGCGAGGTTTCGCGCCCCG
>PWLT01000424.1 GCA_003558415.1 Hyphomicrobiales bacterium | reverse complement strand
GCCTCGTCGCCGAACCTGACCGGATCAAGTCACTCTGTAGCTACCCATGGATCATGAAGGTCGCTTCATAGACTCGCTGGTATCACAGGCCCCCTCGCTCCACCCAACGCAAGAAGCTCGGATGACTGCAACACCTCCCGGCGCTGTGTGCCGATCTCCCGGGCGCCTGCGTCGGAAGAATTCGGAAAACCACATCCCGCGCCCACGCAGGCGCAATTGAACCGGCGGCGGACGCGGTCGGAAGCCATTGCGGAGGCGAACAAACCCGTGTTCAGAACGCCTTGCGCGCGCGCAGCGCGGCCGAGATGGTGCCGTCGTCGAGATAATCGAGCTCGCCGCCGATCGGCACCCCGCGCGCGAGCGAGGTGATGCGCACGCCGCTGCCCTCGAGCGCATCGGCGATGTAATGCGCTGTCGTCTGGCCGTCCACGGTGGTGTTGAGCGCCAGAATGACCTCGCTGACGCGCTCCTGTGATATCCGGTTCACGAGCCGGGGGATGCCCAGCTCCTCGGGACCGATCGCATCGAGCGCCGAGAGCGTCCCGCCGAGAACGTGATAGCGCCCGGCGAATTCGCCGCCGCGCTCCATCGCCCAGAGATCGGCGACATCCTCGACCACGCACAGCTCGCCGGTCTCGCGCCGCTCATCGGTGCAGATCTCGCACTGATCGGCCGCGGTGACATTGCCACAGCGCGGGCATTCGCGAACGCTGCGCGCCACGGTTTCCATCGCCTGCGCCAGCGGCAGCATCGCGGCCTCGCGCCGGCGCACGAGATGGAGCACCGCGCGCCGGGCCGAGCGGGGGCCCAGGCCCGGCAGCCGGGCCATCATCTCGATGAGGGTCTCGATATCGGTGTTGCGTGGCGACATCTGCGCTGCTTTGCATGAAGGGCCGGCCCGGCGGGGCATGAGGCGGCTGTGGGCCGGGGCGCGCCGCCGCGCGGCTCGGGCATGAGCGGCAGGGCGTGTCGCGCGGATCGCGGCCCGGCTGTCAGAATGGCAGCTTCATGTCCGCTGGCAACCCCATGCTCTCGGTGAGCTTTTGCATCTCCTGCCGGCTGCGTTCCTCGGCGCGGGACTGCGCGTCCTTGATCGCGGCGAGGATCAGATCCTCGACCACCTCCTTCTCGTCGGGTTTGAAGATCGACGGGTCGATGTCGAGTGCGGTCAGATCGCCCTTGGCGGTGCAGGTGGCCTTGACCAGCCCCGCGCCGCTTTCGCCCACCACGGTGATTGCCTTGAGATCCTCCTGCAGGGCGGTCATCTTTTCCTGCATCTCCTGGGCGGCCTTCATCATCTTGCCCATGTCGGCCATGCCGCCAAGTCCCTTGATCATCCGCTCAATCCTTTCCGTCAGTCATCCTCGAAGGGGTCCCATTCCTCGTCGACCTCGGGCAGGGCCTGTGCCGCCGCCTCGGCCGCGAGGGACTCGCGTTGCCTTATGCCTGTTATCCGTGCCTCGGGGAAGGTGTCGAGCACCGCCCGCACGAGGGGGTGATCGCGGGCTTCCTCACGCGCGGCGGCTTCCGTGGTGGCGCGTTGTTCGGCAAGCGTGGGCTGGCCGCCCGATCCAACCACGGAGACCGCCCAGCGTGCCCCGGTCCAGGCCTGCAGCCGCTGCGCGAGCCGCGAGGCCAGATCGGGCGGCGCCTCGGCGGTGGGTTCGAACTCGATGCGGCCGGGGCTGTAGCGCGCCAGCCGCAGGCAGGTTTCGATCTCCATCAAGAGCGTCACGTCGCGCCGCTCGCGGATGAGCGCGATTACATGCGAGAAGGTGGGATAGGATGCGAGCGCCGTGGCGGGTTGCGCGGCCAGGGCGCGCGCCGTTCCATCGCCGCCGGAGTCCTGTCGGCTGGCGCGCGCGCCGCTGCCCTGTGGTGGTGTGCCGGAGCCGGAGCCGCCATTGCGAACCGGCGCGGACGCCCCCGCACCGCCCGCAGACGCGCCCCCGGAGGGCGGGCTCGCGGGAGGCGGGGGCGGGGCGTCCGAGAGCTTGCGCAGGAGTTCCTCGGGGCTGGGCAGTTCGGCCACATGCGTCAGGCGGATCACCGCCATTTCGGCGGCCATCATGGCATTGGGCGCCTGCGCGACCTCTTCCAGCGCCTTGAGCAGCATCTGCCACATGCGAGTGAGGGCGCGCATCGGCAGACGTTCGGCCATGTCGAGCCCGCGCGCGCGTTCGTCGGGGCCGATTGTGGGGTCATGGGCGGCCTCGGGCGTGATCTTGACGACGCTGATCCAGTGCGTGACTTCGGCCAGATCGCGCAGAACCGCCATCGGATCTGCCCCGCCGGCATATTGCGCCGAGAGCTCCTCCAGCGCGGCGCGCGCATCGCCGGCCATGATGGTGTCGAACAGATCAAGGATGCGGCCACGATCAGCCAGGCCCAGCATGGCGCGCACCTGCTCGGCGCCGGTCTCACCCGCGCCGTGGCTGATGGCCTGATCCATCAGGCTCATCGCGTCGCGCACCGAGCCCTCGGCGGCGCGGGTGATCAACGCCAGCGCGTCCTGGGCGATCTGCGCGCCCTCGGCCTGCGCGATGCGGGCGAGATGGGCGATCATCACCTCGGGCTCTACCCGGCGCAGGTCGAAGCGCTGGCAACGGCTCAGCACGGTGACCGGCACCTTGCGGATCTCGGTGGTGGCGAAGATGAACTTCACATGCGCGGGCGGCTCCTCCAGCGTCTTGAGCAGCGCGTTGAACGCGCTGGTCGAGAGCATGTGCACCTCGTCGATGATGAAGATCTTGTAGCGCGCGCTGGCGGCCCGGTAGGAGACCGTGTCGATGATCGCATCGCGGATGTTCTGCACGCCGGTATGGCTGGCGGCGTCCATCTCCATCACGTCGACATGGCGTCCCGCGGCGATTGCTTGGCAATGCTCGCACTGCCCGCAGGGGTCGGTCGTGGGGCCGCCCTGACCATCGGTGCCGGTGCAGTTGAGCCCCTTGGCGATGATGCGCGCCGTCGTCGTCTTGCCGGTGCCGCGAATGCCGGTGAGCACGAAGGCATGCGCGATCCGATCAGCCGCGAATGCGTTGCGCAGGGTGCGCACCATCGCCTCCTGCCCGATCAGATCGGCAAAGGTCTCGGGGCGGTACTTGCGCGCGAGCACCTGATAGGCGGGGCTGTCGGTGTGGGGCGTGTCGTCGGGCAAGGGGATGTGTACTCCCGGTGGCGCTGGAACCGAATCGTCGGACCAGTATGGCGGGGCGCCGCCGCCGCGAAAAGGTGCGGATCGGGTGATCCGCCCCCGGTACGCCGCGAAGTTTTCCCGCCAGCGGCAAGGAATCGGCAAACCCCCGCCCCTATCCTGGTGCTCAATCTGCGCGCAACCCCTTGCTACGGCTGGCGCCCGCACGGGGCCGCATGGGCATTCGCATGAGGAAAGGTGAAAAATATGGCAGGCAATCCGGACGATCAGGACGGCGGAATCTACTGGTTCGGTGCGGCCAAGGGCTTCTTCACAGGAAAGCCCGGCGCGCATGACTTCCAGACGACGAACAACTCCCTGGGCGAGAACACGCTGGGCTTTCGTGCATCCGGCGAAGACGGCGATCTCGAACTCACCGCCGATGGCGAGATCGACCCCAACACCGAGGTCACGCTCGATGGCGGCGAAACCTGGCAGGAGTTCAAGACCATCGCCAGCGGTGAGGTGAAGGGAACGCCATCGCTGTCCCAGTCCAACGGCGGCGCATTCGAGGGGCGCGACCCCGACGAGCCGTTGATTACTGAAGCGCCGCCCGAAGGACTGCATGTGCCGGAGTGGGACGGCGAGCAGTGGACCGAGGGAGAGACGGACGAGCAGCGCGAGTCGCGTGAGGCGCAGGAACTTGATGACGCCCGAACCACCGCCCTGCGTCGCATCCACGCCGGC
>PWLT01000374.1 GCA_003558415.1 Hyphomicrobiales bacterium | reverse complement strand
CCTTCCTGCGGATGGATTATTCGGGGCATGGCCAGTCCTCGGGCAGCTTCGATGAGGGCTGCATCGGCGACTGGGCCGAGGACGCGATCGCGGCGATCGCGGCGCTTACCGAGGGGCCGCAGGTCCTTGTCGGCTCGTCGATGGGCGGCTGGATCGCCTTGCTCGCGGCCCGCGCAATGCCTGAGCGTTTGGCCGGGATCGTCGGTGTCGCGGCGGCACCCGATTTCACCGAAGACGGCATGTGGGCGCAATTCTCCGAGGCGCAGCGGCGAACGCTCGAGACGGAGGGGCGGCTCGAAGAGCCCTCGCAGTATTCCGACGAACCCAATGTAATCACCCGGCGGCTGATCGAGGACGGACGCCGCCACCTCGTCTTGCGCGATCCGCTGCGTCTGGAGGGGCCGGTGCGGCTGCTTCAGGGAACGGCCGATGAGGATGTGCCGGTGGCGGTGGCGCTGCGCCTGCTCGACCACGCCGAGGCCGGGGACATGCGCCTGACATTGGTGAAGGGGGCCGATCATCGCTTCTCGACGCCGCAATGTCTGGAACTGATTGTCTCCAGCATCGAGGAGGTGCTTGCAGCCAGCCGTGCGCGGGCGCGCGGATGACCGGGCACGATTCCACATTCTCAACCGAAATCCGCACTTGCCTTGGGCAATGCCGCCAGAAAATGCAGATATTGCGATGAATCCACAGGTCCCGGTTGGAAGCGACAACATGGCTGAGCCACTTGTCCTGCTCCCCGGTGCGATGTGCGACGCGCGGCTCTACTGGGATGCGCTGGTGCGGTTTTCGGGCCGTCACGCGGTCCAGATCATCCCGCTCACCGCTGCGATGACGGTGGCCGATCTGGCCCTTTCGGTGCTGCGCGCCGCCCCGGCACGCTTTGCGCTGGTCGGGCTCGGGTTGGGCGGCGCGGTCGCGCTGGAGGTGGCGCGCCGCGCGCCTGAGCGTCTGCACCGCCTGGCGCTTATCTCGACCGACCCGCTGGCCGAAACGCCCCAGACCGCGGGCGCGCGCGAGTTGCGCATTCTCGCGGCACAGTCCGGCAGGCTCGATGAGGCGATGGCACTCGATATCCCCGATGCCGCGCTCGCCCCCGGTGCCGATCGCCAGGCCGTGCGCCGGCTGCTGGGCGAGATGGGGAAGTCGCTGGGCGGCGAGGTCTACATCCGCCAGGCGCGCGCCATGCAGAAACGCCCTGACCAGCAGAAGACCCTGCGGCGGCTCCTGCTCCCGACCCTGGTCCTGTGCGGGGCGCATGACAGCGTCGTCCTTCCGCGCCGCCAGCAGTTCACCGCGGAACTGATCCCGCGCGCACGCTATGTCGCGCTCGATGAGGCCGGTCACCTGCCGCCGCTCGAGCGGCCCGGGGAGACGAGCGCGGCCCTCGCGGAGTGGCTTGCGCTGCCCTCAGCTCTGGCTTGAGGCGAGCTTGATCCGCGGTTCCTCGCCCTTCGTTTCCGGAGCACACATGTTGGCGTCGATGAAATCCAGAACCAGCGGGCGGATATTTTCACGCCAGGACCGGCCGGCGAAGATGCCGTAATGCCCGGCGCCGGGCTCGACATGGCTGGCCTTCTTTTCCTCGGGCAGGCCGGTCAGCAGACCCAGCGCGGCGTAGCATTGGCCCGGAGCGGAGATATCGTCCTTTGACCCCTCGACAGTCTTGACCGCGATATCGGTTATCTTGCCGAAATCGACCTTGTGCCCGGCAACGACGAATTCGTTGCGCGCGATCTCACGTTCCTTGAAGATGCGATAGACGGTCGACATGTAGAATTCGGCCGTCATGTCCATCACCGAGAGATATTCGTCATAGAAGCGGTTGTGCTTGTCGCGCTCGGCATCCTCGCCCTTCGCGGCGGCGATGATCTTGTCGGTGAAGGCCTTGCTGTGACGCTCGCCATTCATCGAGATGAAGGAGGCGAGCTGCGCAAGCCCCGGATAGACCATGCGGCCCACGCCGGCATATTTCCCGCCTACGCGTTGGAGCGCGAGGTGTTCGAGCTGGCCCATGGTGACCCTGCGGCCGAAATCGGTGACTTCGGTGGGGTTGGCATCAGGGTCGATGGGGCCACCAATCAGGGTGAGCGTGCAGGGCTGGGCATCGGGTTCCAGCTCGGCCAGATAGGCGGCGGCGGCGAGCGCCAGCGGCACAGGCTGGCACACGGCGATCACATGCGTGTCGGGGCCCATGTGCCGCATGAATTCCATAAGGTAGAGGGTGTAGTCCTCGATATCGAACTTGCCCTCCGAGACGGGGATATCGCGGGCGTTGTGCCAGTCTGTGATCCACACCTCGGCGTCAGGCAGCAGGCTCGCCACCGTCGAGCGCAGGAGCGTGGAGTAGTGACCCGACATCGGCGCCACCAGCAGGATGCGACGCGGCTTCTCGGGCCGTCCGCGCACGTTGAAGCGCACGAGATCGCCGAAGGGGCGCGCGATCTCGACCTCGCGCTCGACCAGATGATCGCGCCCGTCCTCGCCCACGACGGTGCGAATACCCCAATCGGGCTTGATCACCATCCGCGCGAAGCTGCGCTCGGTCACCCTGCCCCAGGCCGACATGACCTTGAACATTGGATGAGGCACCATCCCGAATACCGGATAGGACGCGATGGCGCGCGCCGAGGCCCCCATCCACTCATTGGTATTCCGGATGGTCTCCATCATGTCGTAGGTGAGCATCTGGCGCATGGTCGTCCTTCCCCGGGGGTTTCCCCGATTATGAAATCGCCGCTTTCCCCCCGGTCCCGGCGACGTTATGCTGCAAAGCGGCAAGATAAGGGGGAAAGTTGTCCATGACAACCGATCGTGACGATGCCGCTGCGGAAGATGGCGCAGAGAAGCTCGAACGCCTCAACGCCAATCTCGTCCGGATCGAAGAGCTGTCCCAGCGCCTGGTCGCCGCCCTGAGTCGGCGCGAGCCGCCGCGCCCGTCCCTGCAGGGGCCGGATCAGGATCTCTTCATGAAGGCGGCCGCCGCCTATATGGCCGAGATGATGCAGAATCCCTCCAAGCTCATCGAGCATCAGGTCGGCTACTGGGGCAAGGCGCTCAGGCACTATTCCCAGGCGCAGGAGCAGCTGCTTTCGGGACATCTGGAGCCGCCCGAGGACACCACGCCAAAGGACAAGCGCTTTTCCAACCCGCTTTGGGATACGCACCCCTATTTCAACTACATCAAGCAGCAATACCTGATGTCGTCGGAGGCGATGGAGCAGGCGGTCGCCGATCTCGAACATCTCGATCCCAAGGACAAGAAGCGCGTCGAGTATTTCAGCCGCCAGATCATCGATATGTTCGCGCCCACCAATTTTCTGGGCACGAACCCCGAGGCGCTCGCCAAGGCGGTCGAGACCGACGGCGAGAGCCTGGTGAAGGGGCTGGAGAACCTCGTGCGCGACCTCGAGTCGAATGACGGTGAGCTTCAGGTGTCGCTGTCGGATCGCGATGCCTTTCGCGTGGGCGAGAACCTGGCCACCAGCGAGGGCTCGGTCGTCTATCGCAACCGCATGTTCGAACTGATCCAGTACGCGCCGCGCACCGAAAAGGTCTATCGCACGCCGCTGATCATCTTTCCGCCCTGGATCAACAAGTTCTACATCCTCGATCTCAAGCCGGCAAACAGCCTGATCAAGTGGATCGTCGATCAGGGCTACACGCTGTTCGTGGTCTCCTGGGTGAACCCCGATGCGAGCTATGCCGATGTCGGCCTCGATACCTATGTCGAGGAAGGGTATCTGGAGGCCATCGAACAGGTGAAGGCGATCACGCGCGAGGACAAGGTCAACGTGATCGGCTACTGCATCGCCGGGACCGTGCTGGCGGCCACACTGGCGCTGATGAACAAGCGCAAGGACCGCTCGATCCGCTCGGCCACCT
>PWLT01000227.1 GCA_003558415.1 Hyphomicrobiales bacterium | reverse complement strand
GTGCCCGGCATGTCCTTGGCGCCCATCGCCTCGCAGCGCGCGGTTTCCATCGCCTCATAGATATCGCGCGCCATCTGGCCGCGGGGCTCGTAGCGCGCATGGGTCTTGTCGTCGTGATAGCGCCGGCGCAGCGCAAAGGCATCCGCCGTGCCGCGGGCGAGCATGATTTCCTCGGGCGTCATGCGCCGGGTGATCTGCGGCAGACGCACGGCATCGTTGCTCATCCCCGGCGGATCCACCGAATAGGTGACCGCCAGTTCCGGGTCATGCGCCATGGTGCGCGTCGTCTCGGCGAGCGCCTTCTTGAACGGATCGGCGGGGTTGTCGGACTGTTTGCTCATCTGCGTGCGCGGTCCCGCGAAGTTGGGCTGTGACCGTCAGATATATGGGCAAACGCGCCCCATGACCACACGGGGCAAGGGCAAAATTCCGCCACCGCCCCGATTTGCGGTGGCGCCCAGGGGGCGATCAATCGGCGGGGGTGACCTCCGGCGCCTTTTCCACCCGCACGGCTGCGAACTTGAACTCGGGGATCTTGCCATAGGGGTCGAGCGCGGGGTTGGTGAGCACATTGGCCGCCGCCTCGACAAAGGCGAAAGGCACGAAAACCGTGTCCATCGCCACCGCGCGATCCGCGCGCGCCATCAACGTGATCGCCCCGCGCCGTGTCTCCAGTCGCACCATCTCCCCCGGCGCCACGCCCATGCGGCGCAGCGTTGCGGGGTGGAGCGAGCAGTTCGCCTCGGGCTCGACCGCATCGAGCACGCGCGAGCGCCGGGTCATCGAGCCCGTGTGCCAGTGTTCGAGCTGGCGCCCCGTGATCAGCACCATCGGGTAGTCGTCATCGGGCAGCTCGTCGGGCGGGACGATTGAGGCGGGGGTAAAGCGCGCCCGCCCGCCAGCGCGCGGGAATCCGTCGCCAAAGACGATCGCCTGTCCGGGATCGTCCGGGCTCAGGCTCGGATAGGTCACCGCCCCCTCGCGCTCCAGCCGCTCCCATGTGATGTTGTCGAGCGAGCCCATGCCGTGCTTCATCTCGGCGAAGACCTCGCGCGGATGGGTGAAGGACCAATCCAGCCCCAGCCGGCGCGCCAGGTCCACGGTGATCGCCCAGTCCTCGCGCGCCTCGCCGGGCGGGGGCAGGGCGGGACGGCCCATCTGGACCTGCCGGTTGGTGTTGGTTACGGTGCCGGATTTCTCGTAGAAGGCGGCGGCGGGCAGGATCACATCGGCGAAATTGGCGGTCTCGGTGAGGAAGATGTCCTGCACCACAAGATGCTCCAGCGCGGCCAGCGCCTCGCGCGCATGCTCCACATCCGGATCCGACATGGCCGGGTTCTCGCCCAGGATGTACATCCCCCGGATTGCGCCCTCATGCACGGCGTCGAGGATCTCGGTCACCGTGAGGCCCTTCTGCGACGAGAAATCGCCCGACCCCCAGAGATCGGCGAAATGGCGGCGCACGGCGTCGTCCTCGACGCTCTGGTAATCGGGCAGGAACATCGGCACCAGCCCGGCATCCGAAGCCCCCTGCACGTTGTTCTGCCCACGCAGCGGGTGCAGCCCCGTGCCCGGCCTGCCGACATGGCCGCACATCAGCGCGAGCGAGATCAGGCAGCGCGAATTGTCAGTGCCGTGGACGTGCTGGCTGATGCCCATGCCCCAGAAGATCATGCCCGCGCGCGCCGTGGCGAATTCGCGCGCCACCGCGCGCAGCGTCTGCGCGGGGATGCCGCAGTGATCGGCCATCTTCTCGGGGGCGAAACCGGCCAGATGGGCCTTCTGCGCCTCCCAATTCTCGGAATGGGCCTCGATATACTGCCGGTCAAAGAGCCCTTCCTCCACGATCGTTGCCATGATCGCGTTGAGCAGCGCCACGTCGGTGCCGGGCTTGAACTGCAGCATGTGGCTGGCGTGGCGCGCCAGCGCCTGACCGCGCGGGTCCATGATGATCAGCTTGCCGCCGCGCTTGGCGAACTGCTTGAAATAGGTCGCGGCGACGGGGTGGTTCTCGACCGGGTTGGCGCCGATGACGATGGCGACATCGGCGTTCTCGATCTCGTTGAAGGTGGCGGTGACCGCACCCGAGCCGACGTTTTCCATCAGCGCGGCGACCGATGATGCGTGGCACAACCGCGTGCAGTGATCGACATTGTTGTGGCCGAAGCCCTCGCGGATCAGCCGCTGGAAGAGATAGGCCTCCTCGTTCGAACACTTGGCCGAGCCGAACCCCGCAACGGAGGCGCCGCCATGGCGCTCGCGCAGGCCCGCCAGCCCGCCCGCTGCGGCATCCAGCGCCTCGTCCCACTCCGCCTCGCGGAAATGGCTCTGCCAGTTTTCCGGGTCCACGTTCAGCCCCTTGGGCGGCGCGTCGGCGCGCCGGATCAGGGGTTTGGTGAGCCGGTGCGGGTGGTGGATGTAGTCATAGCCGAAGCGGCCCTTGACGCAGAGCCGCCCCTCATTTGCCGGGCCGTCGATGCCATCGACGGATTTCACGCGCCCATCCTTGACCTTGAGGCTGACCTGGCAGCCCACGCCGCAGAAGGGGCAGACCGATTTCGTTTCCGAATCGTGATCGGCGCTGTCGCCCTGCTGTACGTCATCGAGCACGCTGGCCTCCATCAGCGCGCCGGTGGGGCAGGCCTGCACGCATTCGCCGCAGGCCACGCAGGTCGACTCGCCCATCGGGTCGTCGAAGTCGAAGACGGGGAAGGTGTCATGCCCGCGCCCTGCCATGCCGATCACGTCATTGACCTGCACCTCGCGGCAGGCACGCACGCACAGCCCACACTGGATACAGGCGTCGAGATTGACACGCATCGCGATGTGACTGTCGTCGAGCAGCGGCACGCGCTCGCTCTCCATCGCCGGATAGCGGCTTTGCGTCACGCCCTGGGCCTCGGCCATGTCCCAGATATGGGCGCTGTGGTCATGTGCGACCTCGCGCGCGGGCTGGTCGGCCAGCAGAAGCTCCATCACCGTGTTGCGCGCCCGCGCCGCGCGGTCGGTGTCAGAGCGCACGACCATGCCCTCGGCGGGTTCGCGGATGCACGATGCCGCCAGCACGCGCTCGCCCTCGATCTCGACCATGCAGGCGCGGCAGTTGCCGTCGGGGCGATAGCCCGGCGCTGGCTTGTGGCACAGATGCGGGATGACGAGGCCGCGGCCATGGGCGACCTCCCAGATGGTCATGCCGGGCTGGGCGGTGACGGTTTCGCCGTCGAGGGTGAAGGTGATGGGGGCGCTCATTGATCGCTCCATTCCGATTGTTCGTGGGTCAGCGCCCGAGGGATTTCTGAAACTTTCGGCGGGCGTAAGAAAGAAAGTACAAGTCGACAAAAGCCGCGAATACTTCGCCAGATCCGACACTTCGCTCTTTGCCTTCAACACTCCCCACCGTGGTGCGGGCGGCCGAGATCGCCTCCTCATAATCCACGTCTTCCCCGACAGTCGTAGGCGCGAAAAGAATTTGTACGCTCTTTGCGCCCATATCTAGTCCCGCAAGGTACTGGCTGTTTCCTTCAGCTCTGTAGCTGTTGCCGAGACGAATTAGAGAAAAGCCGAAGCCTGGACTGAGGCGCTCATATACATTCATCATCACCTTCCCCAATTTCTCTCCTGATATCGACGAGCCACCCCTTGCTTTCGCGTGCATAGAAATAAAACCGGAAACGAATCCTATGACATATTCATCCATCCAGAACTGCGCCGGAAATGTTTGCGCAGGACCTAGTGGCGCGATCAATTCCTCAACCAATACACTGACTTCGTCAGTAACTCTCGCCACCTTCCCGAAACCAAACACTAAACTTCCCCCGGAAAATGCTTCATGGTCAGCCGGATCGGGTTGGGCGCGGCCTGTCCCAGCCCGCAGATGGAGGCATCCTCCATCGCC
>PWLT01000177.1 GCA_003558415.1 Hyphomicrobiales bacterium | reverse complement strand
CTTCGGTGAAATCGGGTGCCGCCGCGACACCGACGATCCCGGCCAAACGCTCAGGCATTGCGCGGGCCGCGAGCAATGCGATCCAACCACCCATCGACGAGCCGACAAGGACCTGCGGCCCCTCGGTGATCGCAGCGATCGTGGCGATCGCGTCCTCGGCCCAGTCGCCGATGCAGCCCTCATCGAAGCTGCCCGAGGACTGGCCATGCCCCGAATAATCCATCCGCAGGAAGGCCTGCCCCTGACGCTGCGCCCAGTCTTCCAGATAGAGCGCCTTCGTCCCCTCCATGTCGGAGCGGAACCCGCCCAGAAAGACGACCCCGGGCGCGCGCCCGGCGGTGCGGTGATGGGCGATGCGCCGCCCCTGCGGCGTCTCAAGGATCTCGGGCTTGCGCATTCTCCGTCCTCCCTCGCGGTGTGGCGGCCGCGCGAAGCCTGGCCCGCTCAGGCTTGACTTCCCGCCGCGCTCCACAGATAGAGGCGCCCTGCACAACCCGCAACCGGGCGTTCCGTGGGCGCCGAACCGACGAGGAGCATGGCCGATGGCCCAGATCACCCTGACCTTCCCCGATGGCAATGCGCGCGACTATTCCGCCGGCATCACCGCCGCCGAAGTGGCGGCCGACATCTCGAAATCGCTGGGCAAGAAGGCCATCTCCGCCGATCTGGATGGGGATCATTTCGATCTGCAATGGCCCATCGAGCGCGACAGCCGCATCAGCATCAACACGATGGCCGATGACGGCCCGGCGCTGGAGCTGATCCGCCACGACCTTGCCCATATCATGGCGCGCGCCGTGCAGGAGCTGTGGCCGGATGTGAAGGTCACGATCGGCCCCGTCATCAAGGATGGCTGGTATTACGATTTCGACCGCGACGAGCCCTTCACCCCCGAAGACCTCGGCGCGATCGAAAACAAGATGAAGGAAATCATCAACCTGCGCGACCCGGTTACGACCGAGGTGTGGGATCGCGACCGGGCGATTGCACATTACGAACAATCGAATGAGCCCTTCAAGGTGGAGCTGGTGGAGGCTATCCCGCAGGGCGATCCGGTGCGCATGTACTGGCACGGGCACTGGCAGGATCTGTGCCGCGGACCGCATCTGCAGCATACCGGCCAGGTGCCCGCGGATGCCTTCAAGCTGATGAGCGTGGCCGGCGCCTACTGGCGCGGCGACAGCCGCAACAAGCAGCTCCAGCGCATCTATGGCGTGGCCTTCAAGACCCGCGCCGAACTCAAGGCGCATCTGACCATGCTGGAGGAGGCCGCCAAGCGCGACCACCGCCGCCTGGGACGCGAGATGGAACTCTTCCACATGCAGGAGGAGGCGCCGGGGCAGGTGTTCTGGCATGCGGGCGGCTGGGCGCTCTACACCACGCTGCAGGATTACATGCGCCGGCGCCAGCGCGCGGGCGGCTATGTCGAGGTGAACACCCCGCAGGTGGTGGACCGCAAGCTTTGGGAAGCCTCGGGCCATTGGGAGAAGTATCAGGAGCACATGTTCATCGTCGAGGTGGACGAGGAGCACGCGCGCGAGAAATCCATCAACGCGCTCAAGCCGATGAACTGCCCCTGCCATGTGCAGATCTACAATCACGGGCTCAAGAGCTACCGCGAGTTGCCGCTGCGCATGGCCGAGTTCGGCGCCTGCAACCGCTATGAGCCCTCGGGCGCGCTGCACGGGCTGATGCGTGTGCGCGGCTTCACCCAGGACGATGCGCATATCTTCTGCCGCGAGGACCAGATCGAGGCCGAAACGCGCCGCTTCATCGAGTTCCTCAGCGCCATCTATCGCGACCTTGGATTCGAGAAATTTGCGGTGAAGTTCTCCGACCGGCCGGAAACCCGTGCGGGCGCCGACGACATCTGGGACAAGGCCGAGCACGCGCTCAAATCCGCCACCGAAGCTGCGGGTTATGCCTATGAGCTCAACCCCGGTGAGGGGGCGTTCTACGGCCCCAAGCTGGAATTCGTGCTCACCGACGCGATCGGGCGCGACTGGCAGTGCGGCACCCTGCAGGTCGATTTCGTCATGCCCGAGCGGCTCGACGCCACCTATATCGGCGCCGATGGCGCCAAGCACCGCCCCGTCATGTTGCACCGCGCGGTGCTGGGCAGCTTCGAGCGATTTATCGGGATTCTCATCGAGAATTTCGCCGGGCGTTTTCCGTTCTGGCTCGCGCCGCGGCAGGTGGTGGTGGCCACGATCGTCTCCGAGGCCGACGCCTATGCACAGGAAGTCGTCGCCGAGCTGCGCGCGCGCGGGCTGCGCGCCGAGGCGGATCTGCGCAACGAGAAGATCAACTACAAGGTCCGCGAACATTCGGTGGGCAAGGTGCCGGTGATCCTCGCCATCGGGGCGCGCGAGGTGTCCGAGCGCAGCGTCTCGGTGCGCCGCCTGGGCGAACAGGGCACTACCTCCGCGCCCTTTGATGAGATCGCGCAGAGCCTGGTGCGCGAGGCGACCCCGCCGGATCTGCGCTGAGGCGGCGCTGCGCCTGACTGCGGGGGCGAGCGGGCGCCTCCCCGTCGCTGGCGCGACGGTGCCCGAGGCGCTGACCGACCGCAATGCCTTCTAGCCCAACAAGTGCCGCAACCCCTGCGTGACATCGGTGCGCAGCGCCAACCGCAAGGCGGGCTCATCGCCGGCGCGCAGCGCGGTGAGGATCATGCGATGATGCGGCGGCGCCGCTGTCCGGCCAAGGCGGCCGTAGAGCGCGCGCATCGTGGGTCCGAGCTGGAGCCAGACGGTTTCCACCATCGCCAGCATCGCCGGGGCCTGGGCGCGCAGATAGAGGGTTCGATGAACCTCCAGATTGGTGCGGATATAGCCCACCGCATCGCGCTTGGTGACGGCCTCGGAATTGAGGCTGTTGATGGCCTGCAGCCGCTCGATCAGCGCCATATGGGCGCGCGGCAGCGCCCGTCCGGCAAGCTCGGGTTCCAGAAGCGCACGGATCGCCGCGAGTTCCTCGATGCGCTCGTTGCTCAACTCCGGGGTCGAGATCCGGCCCGAGGAGGACAGCGTCAGCGCACCTTCGGTCGCCAGCCGCCGCACGGCCTCGCGCACCGGGGTCATGCTCACGCCATGCTCGCGCGCAAGTCCGCGCAGCGTCAGGGCCTGCCTCGGCTGGAGTTCGCCATGCATGACCTGCCCGCGCAGGGCGCGATAGATCCGCTCATGCGCGGCGGTCTGACCATCCTGGGGGCGCGGGTTCAGCTGCATGCGCCCTCCATCTTCACCACTCCGCCTGCGGCGTCAATCGTGACGGAAGCGATAGCGGTGAAGCGCTGCCCCCTTTTGCCGCAGCCAGTTGCGTTGACCCTTCCAGCCGGGCACCAGCTGCTCGACCAGCGACCAGAACCGCGCGGAGTGGTTCAACTCGACGAGATGCGCGACCTCATGGGCGGCGACATAGTCCAGCACCTCAGGCGGCGCCAGCACCAGCCGCCAGGAAAACATCAGATCGCCGCGCGCCGTGCACGACCCCCAGCGCGAGCGCGTGTCGCGCAGCGTGATCCGCCCCGGCTCCCGGCCGAGCAGTGCTGCATGATCGCGGCACAGCGGCTCCAGCCGCGCCCGGGCGGCGGCGCGCAGGAACGCCTCGGCCGCCGGGCCGCCCGCCCGGCCCGGCGGAACCAGAAGGGTGCCACCCTCCATCCGGGCGCGGCGCAGCGGCGCCACCAGCAGCCACAGGGCGGGCAGCAGCAGAAGGGCGAAGGCAATCCATAACAGAGTCATTCGGTTCTCTCGCGGTTGATCAGGGCTTGGAGGCGAGCACGCTCCTCCTCGGAGAGCGCCTGGGCGGAAGCGGTCTTGCGCGACCTCACGATCAGGACCACCACAATGGCCCCCAGCACCACCAGACCGGCCGGCAGCCCCCAGAGCAG